>JABSRY010000036.1 GCA_013214985.1 Hyphomicrobiales bacterium | reverse complement strand
AACATCTAAAGGCTTAATGTCAATCGGTCAAACACAATAAGCGTGAGGGGTTTATTTATGTTTTAGCCCATTTCTTTCACCGATTTATATAATATGAGACTATTTAACCCTTGAGTTGCGCTAAAACTACACATATAAATAAAGGCAGCTTGGAATGAATAAAATGTAGGCATTATATGAAAAACGCATCAGATAAAATTGTTACAATCATCGGCGGTTCTGGCTTTATTGGCCGTTATGTTACGCGCCGTTTGGCGAAGGCTGGGTTTAGAGTTCGTGTGGCGGTTAGAAGACCAGATTTAGCTGGTTATTTGCAACCGAGCGGTGGTGTTGGACAAGTTTTCCCTATTCAGGGCAATGTGCGTTTTCCAAAATCTATTGAAGCGGCGGTTAAAGGTGCGGATTATGTAATTAATCTAGCGGGGATTACCGATCAGCGCGGCAAGCAAAAATTTGACATTGTAAATGCACAGGGTGCAAAAACGGTTGCCGAATTGGCAGCAAAACATGGCGTTGAAAAGTTAATTCATTTTTCGACTTTAAATGCAGAACCTAAAAATGATGAAGATGATGCCGATACATTTTTAACCTCTAACTATAGCGGTGAAGAAAATGTAAAAGCCGCTTTTCCGACGGCGATTATTGTGCGCCCATCGGTGGTATTTGGCCCAGAAGATAGATTGTTTAACATTATTGCCCGCTTTGCAAAGTTAGGCCGTTATGTTGCACCAATATTTAGCGATTTAGAGAAAAGTTTTGAACCTGTTTATGTGGATGATATTGCCAAAGCAATGGTTGCATTAATTGATAGTGAGTATGCAGGCGTTACTTTTGAACTGGGTGGCCCAAGAAAAATGACCATGGCCGATATTGTAAATAAAACTTTATCTGCTTGTAACCGTGATGCTAAAATTATTGCAGTGCCGTCTATTTTGGCCAATATATTCTCTAGCATCTGTACGATGTTGCCTTATTCGTGGGTTACCCGCGGTGAGGTTGAGCTTTGGTCACGCGATAATGTGGTTTCTGACGCAGCAAAAGCCGCTGGCCATACGCTAGAGGGGCTGGGCATTAAACCCACAAATTGTGATGAAGCAATTTTGCCTTATTTGCAGCATAACCGCCCAGATGGCGACTATGGATTGCATGCAATAAAAACCCCAGAATTAGAGACTAAGAATTAGCCCTAACCTGTTACCATGGGCAGCCACTGATCTTTATAGATAAATGCAATGAGCGCGGCGCCAAGCACTAGGCGATAGATGACGAATGGCGTCATACTCATGCGCTTTAACATTGCCATTAAGCCCCAAATAGAAATAAACGCCACCACAAAGGATAGAGCTGCCATAAGCAAGGCATCGCTTTGAATGCTAACATTTGTTTCTTTGCTTAAATCGATTAGCAATAATGCTGAGGCACCTAATATGGTGGGGATGCTCATTAACATTGAAAAGCGGGCAGCTTCATCGCGCTTAAAGCCGAGCAGGCGCCCCATTGTCATGGTTGTGCCACTGCGGCTAGAGCCTGGAATGAGCGCTATACATTGGGCAAGGCCAATTAGCACGGCATCTTTAATGGTTAGACTTTCTACACTGCGAATTTGTTTGCCGATTTTATCGAAAATATAAAGAAAAATTGCAAAGATAATATTTGCCCAGGCGATGACTTCTAAAGAACGTAAATTATCTATGTAGCCTGATTTTTTAAGAATATAGCCGACCACAAATACGGGGACTGTAGACAAAGCCAATATTAAGAATAAACTACGATTTTGGGTGCTTTTACCACGGAAAACATCGATCATGCCGCTGAATAATTTAACCATATCGCGGTGGAAATAAATAACAACTGCAATTAAAGAGCCAAAATGTAGTGCCACATCGCTCATTATGCCCTGATCGGGCCAAGATGTTAAATGCGGTACCATGGCCAAATGACCAGAAGATGAAATGGGTAAAAACTCGGTAATGCCTTGGATTATGGATAAAATTATAATTTGTTCTAGTGACATAGATAGCCTAGTTTAAAGTTTGTAACATTATTTTACATTAAATAGTTTAAATTTGCTGTCATACTATTAACATAATTATTGATTTCATATATAATTGTAAAATAATCGCAAAACAATTGATTTATATTTGAGGCCTCAATTTAAAATGATGAAACTGCTGCAATTTCCACTCTGCCCATTTTCGCGCCGCGCGCGCATGACAATGGATGAATATAATATTAGTTATGAACTACTTGAAGAGCACCCATGGGCGTGGAACGAGGAGTTTTTATCGTTAAACCCTGCTGCGGAACTGCCTGTTTTGGTTGAAAATAAAAATGTTGTTTTATGTGGTATTGTGCCGATTACCGAATATTTTAACGAAACGACCGTTAAATCGAGCGCTAGCCATGTTTCATTGTTTAGAGGCAGTGCGGTTGAGCGGGCTGAAGTTAGGCGTTTGGTCGAATGGTTTGACATTAAGTTTAACCGCGAAGTTACCGAGCTTATAATTACCGAAAAAGTTTATAAACGGTTTATTACTGCCAGTGAAGGCGGTGGGTCGCCTGATATGGAGATTATTCGGGTTGGCAAACAAAACTTAAACTATCATATGCAATATATTGACCATTTATTGATTGACCGCCATTGGTTAGCCGGTGAGTATATGAGCCAAGCAGACTTTGCTGCAGCGGCGCATTTAAGCTGTTTAGACTATACATCTGACGTGCCGTGGAAAGAATTTTTACAAGTTAAAGAATGGTATGTGCGCATAAAATCTCGCCCGTCATTCCGTGGGATATTAGAAGATAAAATGTTGGGCTTTCACCCTGTACCCCGTTATGCCGATTTAGACTTTTAAATAACCCTTCAAACTATTGCTAGCGCTGTTAAACATTGCTATATGTGGGTTATGGAACGCAGCAATATCGATAATAAACAACAAATTGCAGATTTGATAAAACAAGAAGCATTAAAGCTTGGTTTTGATGTGGTGGGTTTTACGCGGCCAGAAAAAATGGCATTTGCAGGTGCCGATTTAAAAGAATTTGTAGCCCAAGGGCTTTATGGTGAAATGGACTGGATGGTAGATACGCTTGAGCGCCGATCGCAGCCCAACAATTTATGGCGTGAAGTTGAAACCGTTATAATGTTGGGCATGAATTATGGCCCGACCAACGACCCTTTATGGCAGCTTGAGCATAAAAACCATGGGCTAATTAGTGTTTATGCGCGCGGGCACGATTATCATGACCTTATAAAGAAAAAGCTTAAAGCTTTGGCGCGGTTTATGGTGCAACAATTACCCAAACAATTTGACATTGAGCAAGATATTGACGTTAAAGTATTTGTGGATACGGCGCCTGTAATGGAAAAGCCCTTAGCGGGTGCAGCAGGTTTGGGTTGGCAAGGCAAGCACACCAATTTAGTGAGTAAGGAATTTGGCTCGTGGCTGTTTTTAGGCTCGGTATTTACCACGCTTGAACTGCCCCAAAGTGATATTGTAACGGATAGTTGCGGCACCTGCACAGCTTGTTTGGACATTTGCCCAACCAATGCGTTTATTCAGAGCAGGCAAATTGATGCCCGTAAATGCATATCCTACCTAACCATAGAATATGGTGGGCATATGCCGCGCGAACTACGGCCGCAAATTGGCAACCATATTTATGGTTGTGATGATTGTTTATCTGCCTGCCCGTGGAATAAATTTGCTCAACTTTCGAGCGAAGCAAAATTTCATGCAAGGGTAGAGCTTGCCATGCCTGCTTTGGGGGATTTGGTGATGTTGGATGATGTAAGTTTTAGAGATTTATTTACCGCGTCGCCAATAAAACGCATAAAACGCAGGCGGTTTATAAGAAATGTTTTAATTGCCATTGGCAACAGCAATGAAACGCGTTATTTGCCGCAAATAGAAATATTGCTTGAAGATGAAGAACCTTTAATTAGGGGCGCGGCCATATGGGCGGCGGAGCAGTTAATGGATGCTGAGCAGTTTAAAAAAACGTATGACAAATTAGCAAAAAACGAAGTGGATGACGGCGTTGTTAGCGAATGGGCAACTTCGTTGGCGGCTTTGGTATAAGTGGGGTTAAGGTATAATGCAAAAATTATTTATATTTGGTTTGGGTTATGTAAGTGGGCATTTAGCCGCTGCGCTTAAAACCGAGTTTAAAATTATCGGTACTTCGCGGGAGGCCAAGCCAAACACTATTATATGGGATGGTGAAAGTGCAAATAGTGAGATTGAAAATGAGCTTGAGAGCGCTGATGCGGTTCTGATTTCTATTCCGCCGAATGATGGCGGTGATTTGGCTTATAAATATTTTAACCAAGTGATTAAAAACTCTAACATTAAATGGGTTGGATATCTATCGACCACGGGTGTTTATGGCGATCATCAGGGTGGTATGGTAAGTGAAGATACGCCGTTGAATGCGCAAAATATGCGGGCGAAACGCCGAATTTTGGCCGAGAATCAATGGCTAGGCTGTGTGTCAGATAATTGCGCGGTTAATATTTTTAGATTGCCAGGCATTTATGGTGCTGGGCGTTCGGTTTTTGATGCTTTGGCAGCAAACCGTGCCAAGCGCATTGACATGCGACTTAACAATGGGGACAAGCATTTTTTCTGTCGCGCCCATGTTGCGGATATTGTGCAGGTGATTAAAGCGTCGCTCAAAAAAGGTTTAAGCGGCACAAATATATATAATATAGTCGATGATTTACCTGCGCCTAATGCCGATATCGTTGAATTTGCAGCCAACATGTTGAGCGTAGATATACCGCCACTGCTAAGTGAAGCACAAGCCAATATGAGTGAGATGGCCAAAAGCTTTTATGCAGAATGTAAACATATGCAGAATGATAAGATTAAAAACACCCTAGGCATTACGTTAAAATATAAAGATTATAAGCAAGGTTTAGCAGCAATATGGCAACAAAAATAGCAGTAAAAGCGGCAAAAAATATTTGCATTTTGGCCATTAAACAAGGTATTAGCCTTGACGACTATAAGCAAATTATAGCACGTTTTGAAGGTGCCGAATTTACATTAATTGCACCCAATTTTGATTTCGCAAATTTACCAGAAAACGATAGACCCGAATTATGGACTGATGGCGCGCGGTCTGGCTTTTTGAAAGTACTGACTATTTCGAGGCGCATGTCGTGGTCGAGCTTTGACTTGGTGATTAACTGGGAGCAAGGCGGTATAGAAAATGCCTTATGTTTTATGTTGCTGCCCAAACCCAGAATTATTACAAAGCAAGTGATCTTGTACGAAATTGGGGTATAAATATCGAATTTAAGCTTATAATTTGCGAATTATTTAAATTGTCGCATGCTTTAACTTGACTAATGCTAACGAATGATTTTATGTGCTAACTTAACAGCTATTCGTTTAGCTGTATTTTTTATAGGCAATATAAGGAGCGGATCCATAGCCCGCAGACCCATGAATAAGATGCCAGATCGTACTGGCCCAAGAATTAATCAATTGATTAAAGTTCCCGAAGTTATGCTTGTTGGCGCAGATGGCGTAAATGTAGGCGTAATTAGCACGGAAGATGCTATTGCTCAAGCTTTTCAAGCTGGGTTAGATTTGGTTGAAGTATCACCAAATGCCAAACCACCAGTGTGTAAGCTGATGGATTATGGCAAGCATAAATTCCAAGCTCAGAAAAAAGCTTCTGAAGCGCGCAAAAGACAAAAAATTGTCGAAGTTAAAGAAGTAAAAATGCGTCCGAACATCGACACGCATGATTATGATACTAAAATGCGCAATTTAGAAAAATTTATTGGCAAGGGCGATAAAGTTAAAGTAACTTTGCGTTTTAGAGGCCGTGAAATGGCGCATCAAAATCTAGGTATGGATTTGTTGCAACGCGTTAAAGCTGATGCTGCAGAATATGCAAAAGCAGAATTAGAGCCAAAGCTTGAGGGCCGTCAAATGATTATGATTTTGACCCCTAAATAAGTTGATTATACACCAGTAATTTAAAGCCTCGTAAACGTTACGAGGCTTTTATTTTGTCTATTTGGCGGTGGTTTGAGCAAATTGCATAGCTTCTAGCATGTAAGCTTCAAATTCGTCCTCATCTTCTGACGGAATAAGCACCCATTCTTTAAAGCGTTTTTTGGTATAATTAAATTCTAGCCCATGGCCAGAGTCGAGCAGCTCATTCACTCGATCTGCCGAGACTTTTATGATTAGGGCATCGGCTTTATTAAAATACATACCGATGAATGCGCCTTTATAACGCAGGCATTTAGAACCCATCATGGTAGAAACCTCAACGCCAGCGTGCTCGTTGGGAAAAAAATCGCAAATCTCATCAAAATTCATATTCTCATACCCTATATTTATAAACAGTTGTTAACGACATTGCCCATAATAGTTTTAATCTTTAGCGTAAAACCAGTGGGTCATTCGAGCGCCTTTTGATGAAATTTAGCATGAATATAACCCAAGATGACACCAAATACTATAAATTGGACGAAACTTGCACTGGCTTCGACTTTTACCCAACCCATAATTGACGGTACATCATATTTTGATGGCTCTACCAGCGCAATGTAGCTTGCCAAAAACAAACCAAACGCCAAGCTGACCCATATGCCATCTTTTACCCTGACTTGATTTGGTTTATATGCACTAAGCGCAAAGCTGATAATAATGGCTTCTATTACCATAACCAACACACCCAAAACCAAAATAGGTTCGCTACGGATGAAGCTAATACTAGCATAATGCGCTTCATTGATGATAAAATGTGAGGTGCCTTGCACGGCAAATGATACAATAACAAAGGCCAAGACTGATAATAAATGTTTGGTCATAAGAATATCCATATAGCGGGGACAAGAAGGATGGCATAAGTGGTAAACATGCCAAGGATGCGCATAATAGGATTATATGGGTTGGAAAGCATGCCAAATGCGTGGCTAAGGCGGCCTAGTAAAAAGGCTATCCCCAAACCCCAAACCATAGTGGCGGGTGCATTATTAAGCTCAAGTAGCCCCAACATGATAATGCAAAAAGGTGTATATTCTATGAAATTACCAAAGGCACGGATGCGGTGTTTTAACCTTTCATCACCACCATCTTGAAACGGATATTTAGCCATGTCGCCCTGTGCAGCGCCGAGTTTAACGCGGTACATAGATACGTTTAGGGTTAAGCCAAACATGATGACTGCAAAAGCCGCCGCAATATAGGCCGTGATTTGTAGCGTTTCCATAAATATACACCTTTCTGTTTAAAATTAACCCATCATGCTTTCATAAGTGATTAGGGCGATTTTCGCGCCTTGCGGGTCTTGAATGATTGCAATGCGCCCAACACCCGGAAAATCTGTTGCTGCTTGCAAAATTTTGGCTTTCGCCTTTTTGGCGCGGTCTGTCGCAGCGTCTACATCTGCAACAGTAATATAAACTAGCCAATGGACATCATCAGATGGCATTGGAGTAAAGCCGCCAATGGGCCCACCTTTTAACATAATGGTTGAATAGTGGCCTTCGCCCATTGGGGTGTCTACGATATTCCAGCCGATAACGTCGGCATAGAATTTTTTGGCTTCATCTGGGTTGGGGCCATTAAAAGCGATCCAGCCAGAATTACCGATTGTGGTCATTTCATGTGACATAGATTATCCTTTTTTACGTTTGTTTTAAGTGACGCATCAAGGACGTGTGGTTGGGACTAAATTCTACATTTATTTTAAAATAATTTATAATTGATCGATTTTTTCACGAATTAAGATTGCCTGCGTGGCATTTTTTGTGAGCTTTAATGCGCTTTCTAGGTGATTTTTGGCTTTTGGAATATTTTTTAAAACCGTATATATTTCGGCCATTAGGCCATGATAATATGGGTAATCATTGAGTGTTGTTTTAAGCGGTAATGCAAGCTTAAGGGCTTGATTGATTTGCCCAGAAGTAAAAACAGCAGCGGCGTGGTTTAGGCTTATAATAGGCGATGGTGCTATTTGGCTAAGGATTTTATAAAGTTCGATGATTTCTGACCAATTGGTCGATGCTTCATCGATGGATTGGGCATGAGTGGCCGCAATAGAAGCCTGAATTTGAAAGCTGCCGACCGAGCCTTTGCGCAATGCTTTTTCGATAATTTGCAATGCTTCGACAATTTGAGCTTTATCCCAAAGCTTGCGGTTTTGATCTTTAAGCATGATGATTGCTTGATGTGCATCTATGCGGGCTTTATGCCTTGAATTCTGGAACAAACATAATGCCAATAACCCCATATTTTCTGTGTCATTTGGGGCTAATTGCAGTAATAGGCGGGCGAGGCGAATGGCCTCGCGGCATTCTAAAAAATTGATATGTTGTTTGGCATGGTTGCCAGCGTAACCTTGGTTAAATAGCAAATATATTGCAGTTCTTACTTGGGCGATACGCGCCTGCCGCTCGGCAGCATTAGGCGCCTCATAGCTTTGTGCTAATTTTGCAATGGACGCTTTTGCTCGGTTAATACGCTGGGCAATAGAAGCGGGCTTGCTTAAAAATGCCGCAGCAATTTCCTCTACGGGCATGCCAATGATAATGCGTAAGCATAAAGCAACTTGCTGTTCAAATGAAATGCTGGGGTGACAACAGATGAATAAGAGCCGCAATACATCATCGTGATAAGGGTGTATTTCTATTTGATTGTGTAGATTTATTTCACTTTCATCAACTGAAATATTGGCGTTTTCGGGCAAAATGGCATAGCTTGTGGTGTTTTTGGTTTTACGAATTTGATCGATGCCAACATTGCGACCTACAAAAACTAGCCACGCTACGGGATTGTCGGGCACAGTTTTTGTCGGCCAATTTTTAAGCGCGCGCAAACAGGCTTCTTGATAGGCATCTTCGGCATCATCCATATTGTTGAAATAACGAAATAATGCAGCAATTACGATGGGTCTTGCGGTGCTAAGGATGTCTGATAATGGTCGGTGACTTGCCTGCAATATCGCCTCCTTCATAATACATAATGGGTCTAACCTCGAGCGTCGCATGGTTTGGCAGAATTTTTATAAGCGACAATGCGTCATCCAAATCATCCGCTTCAAACACATAAAAGCCAACAAATTGCTCTTTAGTATCGGCAAATGGACCATCTATTATGGTCGATTTTTTTAAACTAGTTGCGGTGGATGTGGGCATTAAGCGTACCACTTGCTTTAAGCGATCACCTTGTTTAAGCTCAGCTTGAAAATGATGATGGGCATCTAGATTAAGTTTATTTTCGGCATCCGAAAGCAATGATGCGCTGGCCTCGAATTCATAAATAAGCACGCTGTATAACATATTAATAATTTCCTTTACCTTAAAGACGTATTAGAGCATTTAAAATCGACATAAGAGAAATAATAATAACTTAATAGTTTTTATATGAATTTATAAAAGATTCTAGTTTATTACTTCAACAAATGCTTGCAATTGATCCGTATCCATTTTATAAACCGTAGATCAGTCATCCGGCTCATATGGGTTGCCGTGTTGATTGTTAAAGCTTAATGTAACTTGGATAGGCAACTATCCTCTAATTAGAAGAGAGCAAAATGCCCAAATTGAAAACAAAAAGCGGTGTTAAAAAACGCTTTAAGCTGACAAAATCAGGCAAGGTAAAAGCTGGCCAAGCTGGTAAACGCCATGGTATGATTAAACGTACAAATAAACAGATCCGTAACAAACGTGGTACCACAATTTTATGTGCTGCTGACGCGCGTATCATCAAACAATTTATGCCGTACGGCTGAGCTTAAAGGAATTAAAACATGTCACGTGTTAAAAGAGGCGTTACTACTCACGCCCGTCATCGTAAAATAATTAAAGCTGCCAAAGGTTACTATGGCGCTCGTAAAAATACATTTCGTATTGCTAATCAGGCTGTTGAAAAAGCTGGCCAATATGCATATCGTGATCGCCGCAATAAAAAGCGTGCTTTCCGTGCGCTTTGGATCCAACGTATCAACGCTGCATCACGCTTAAATGGTTTAAACTATGGTCGATTTATTAACGGTCTCAGCGTTGCTGGCATCGAGGTTGACCGTAAAGTTTTGGCTGACCTAGCTGTTCGTGAACCTGAGGCATTTGCTACACTTGTAGAGAAAGCCAAAGCTGCGATTGCTGCTTAAGATATTATCTTAAAGCGGTGTAAAAGCTGAAGATTTAAAGCTCTATGAGCGTAAGCGTTAAGCCACTGGCACGCGAACGTTGATAGGGCTTTTTTTATGCGCCAAATAATAAATAAAATGGGTGATACTATGGCAGATCTTGCCGAATTAGAACAAAAAATATCTGACCAAATTACGCAAGCAGATAGTTTAGATGCGCTTGAAAATATTCGCATTAATGCTTTGGGCAAAAAGGGTGAAATTTCACTTTTGCTTAAAACATTGGGCAAAATGCCACCTGAAGAACGCAAAACATTTGGCGCGGCTGTAAATCAATTAAAAGCCTGTGTTAATGCTGTTCTAGCCAGCCGTAAAACCACTTTAGAAGATGCAGCGTTAGACAAGCGCCTAGCAACCGAAACGCTAGATGTAACGCTGCCAGTACAGGCCGACCCAGCCAATGCAGGCCGTATTCACCCGCTTAGCCAAGTGTGGGAAGAAGTAACCGCTATTTTTGCCGATATGGGCTTTAACATTGGTGATGGCCCGCATATTGAAACTGATTTTTATAATTTTACCGCGCTTAATATTCCGCCGCATCACCCCGCGCGCCAAGAGCATGATACATTTTATTTTAAACCCGATGCAGATGGTAACCGCAAAGTATTGCGTACTCAAACTTCTAACGTCCAAATTCGCACCATGGAAACACAGGAACCGCCAATTAGAGTGGTTGCGCCAGGGCGAACCTATAGATGTGACAGCGACTTAACCCATACCCCGCAATTTCACCAAATTGAAGCACTGGTTATTGATAAAACTGCAAATTTAGCCAACCTAAAAGGCACATTAGAAGTGTTTTTTAAAGCATTTTTTGAAACAGACGATTTGAAAATGCGGTTTAGGGCTAATCATTTTCCATTTACTGAAATTAGTTATGAAGTTGATATTTCATATACCCGTAAAGGCAATGAAATTGTCATTGGCGATGGTGACCAATGGCTAGAGGTTTTAGGCTCTGGCATGGTGCACCCAAATGTATTGCGTAATTGTGGCTTAGACCCAGACGAATATCAGGGCTTTGCTTTTGGCATGGGCATTGACCGTATTGCGATGCTTAAATATGGCATTCCAGACTTACGGGCATTTTTTGATACCGACTTACGTTGGATCGAACATTATGGTTTTGCACCATTTGACATACCATCATTAGTAGGAGGCTTAAGCCGATGAAATTTACCTTAAGCTGGTTAAAAGACCATTTAGAAACCGATGCAAGCCTAGAACAAATTTGCGATAAGTTGACCGATATTGGCTTAGAAGTTGAAGAAGTCATTGACAAGGGTGCCATATTGGCACCGTTTACTGTCGGCTATGTAACAGAAACCATTCAACACCCCAATGCCGATAAATTGCGTTTATGTACTGTGCATATTGGCAAAGATGCCAAAGGTGAGCCTGAAAGCATGCAAGTGGTTTGCGGCGCGCATAATGCACGGGCGGGGATTAAGATTGTATTTGCACGCAATGGGTTGACCATTCCGAGCAATGGTATGAAGTTAAAGCCGACCGAAATTCGCGGTATTTTATCTAGCGGTATGATGTGCAGTGAAAGCGAAATGGGCATATCGGATGACCATGATGGCATTATAGAATTGCCAGAGAATGCTGTGGTTGGTGAGCCGTTTGCGCCATTGCTTGGCATTGATGACCCGATGATTGAAGTGACCATTACACCCAACCGCCCCGATTGTTTGGGGGTTTATGG
>JABSRY010000359.1 GCA_013214985.1 Hyphomicrobiales bacterium | reverse complement strand
ACGACGACAACAATGTACCACTGAAGAACTTTTTGGGGTGGGCAAATTTGAATCAAATTAAAGGCGTCAGGCTATACTAGCCAATCATTATTTGCCGCTTGGAACATATTTAATGCGCCGCGCACATCGGCGCAAGTACGCATGGCTAATTTCTTATTATCACCATCAGCTTTATTAATGGCTATAAGTTCGGCGATTTCTAACACGCCTTTTTTAATACCTTGCAAATCATCGCCTGCGCCAGTGAGCATTAGCAGCATAAAAATGTCGACCATATTGGCGACCATAGTTTCGCTTTGGCCAATGCCAACGGTTTCGATAAGGATAATATCATAACCCGCTGCCTCACAAATTAGCATGGTTTCGCGGGTTTTTTTGTGCCACACCGCCCAACGTGCCCGATGATGGTGAAGGGCGGATAAAGGCATTATCGTTACTTGATAATTGCTCCATCCTGGTTTTATCACCCAATATGGAACCGCCGCTGCGTGCGCTGCTTGGGTCTACCGCCAAACCCGCAATTTTATAACCCAGCTTAATTAAATTAATGCCCAATGCCTCGATTGTGGTGCTTTTGCCAGCGCCAGGTACGCCGGTTATGCCGATGCGAAGTGCCTTGCCCGTATGGGGTAATATTTTGGATAGCAACTTTTGGGCGAGCATTTGATGTTGTGGGTTTTTGCTTTCGATTAAAGTAATTGCCCGAGCTAGTTTTGCTCTATCTTGCGATAGAAGCCCTTCATATAACTCATTAATTTCGATTTTTTTAGCCATTGCCCATAATATCAATATTTGAAGTAATTTAAATGATTCGAATCTATTTATAGAAGATATAAATAAATACCCATAATGTCAGCATAGTAGATATTGTATATTGAGCATTGTCCAATGGTTTAGTTTGGTCTAACCTAAATATATGTTTGGAGGGTAATATGGTTAGAATTGATTATAAATGGGTTAGGGCGCAGTTTCCGACTTTAGAAGAGCCTAACGAAAATGGGTTCTCATTTTTTGATAATGCTGGTGGGACTTTTCCTTGCAGACAATCTAACTATATATTATTTAAATTTTACAATGATTATAAAATGCAGCCCTATGGTGCCACTAAAAACCAAGCGGAAGCTGGTAGGTTAATGGATGAAGGGCGGCGAAAAATTGCCGAACTTTTAGGCCTAAAAATTAGTGATTTAACCTATGGTGCGAGCACGACACAAAATTTTAACACGCTTGCAATTAGTTTGTTGGGGCATATTGAGCAGGACGACGAAATTATAGTCACCATGCAAGACCATGAAGCCAATATTGGTGCGTGGGAGAGGCTTGCCAAACAAAAAGACGCGAAATTAATATTAATTGAAGTTGAACTCGATGGTGAGCTTGATTTAAGCCACTTTAAAAGCTGCTTATCGCACAAGACTAAAATTGTAAGTTTTACCCATAGTTCTAACATTATTGGCACGGTTAATGATGTGAACAAAATTGGTAAAATGATAAAAGAGCAATGCCCACATGAACCACTAGTGATTGTGGATGGTGTATCTTACGCGCCGCATATGTTGCCAGACATTACCGCTTTGGATGTGGATGCTTATTGCTTTAGCACCTATAAAACATTTGGCGTGCATATGGGGCTGATGTTTACCTCCGAAAAAATAAATAGACTTGCGACACCGCAATGCCATTTTTTTAATATAGATAAACCGAACTATTCGATATTTGATGCGGCAGGCCCTGACCATGCATCGATTGCGTCTTTAGCAGGCATTGCTGATTATTATCAGGAATTTGCTATACACCATGGCATGAATGATAATGGTGATTTAAATGATGCAAGAAAATATGCATCTGAAATAATGCATGAAGCAGAGACAGAGCTGCTAAAAGACTTACTAGCCCTAATTAGACGTAAAAACGTTAGGGTTTATGGTAAGGAGCGCGTTGAAGGCCGCGAAGCAAATATATCATTTACGGTATATGGTATGGATTCTAAAGATGTCATAGAGGCTTTAGCTCAAAAAAACATTGGCGCGAAATATGGCCATTTTTATGCTTATAGACTGCTTGAAGCGCTTGGTATTAAAGATTTAGAGGATGGTGTTGTGCGCATTAGCTATGCCCATTATTTAAACAAAGCTGACAATGAGAGATTGTTAGGAGTATTAAGTGATATATTGCCAAACACTAAAAGCCTTGCCCTTGTATAATTAAGAGTGGGGTATAATCGGAACGGAGCTTTGGCAATATTAACTTTCGATCGGGCAATAACTATATGTTTGCTTAGCCCCATATTCTATCCAATTAGCTTAGTTTCAAATTTATTCTGAATAAAGAACATCACACGCGTATCTAACCGATTGCTAAAGGGTGGAGCTATGTAATATCATTGTCTGACAATGATGCAAAGTTAATTTAAATTAATATTAAGATAGGTAGATAAATTGAAAAATAACCCATCGCAAAATACAAATAAACTTGTCAATTCATTACGCCCTATTAAAAAACGCACCCGAGATATGGAAGTGATCGATGCACTAATTGCAATGATTGAACAGGCGGGTTTAAAAGTTGGTGATCGATTGCCAACAGAAAATGAACTGGCAAAACAGTTGGAAGTTGGCCGATCTACAATTAGAGAGGCGCTAAAGGCATGGCAGGGTATGGGTATTATAACCCGTAACAAAGGTGCAGGCACTATTTTGGAAGCTGAAATTTTTTCAAATTCGGTATTTGTGCCAATTAGCCTGAGGTTGGAAGCAGAAAGCTTGTTAAGAACGCATTCTGTTAGAGGTGTGTTGGAGATTGAAGCATCAAAATTAGCAGCTGCTAATGCAAATGATGAACAGCGTAAATTGATTGCCGCTAAGTTTGATATATTGATAGACGAATTTGAAAAAGGCAATGACTGGCGAGCCGCCGATGCGGAGTTTCATACTGCTATTAATGACGCATCTGACAACCCATTGTTTGGGCAGATGATTAATCAATTGCATGATGTGTTTCATAATATTTACGAGGAGCCATTTGGCCAAGCAAAGTTGGGTCAAGCATCCATTCCTTTGCACAGAGCGCTTTCTGAAGCAGTGGTTAAAGGGGATGTCGATGGCGCGGGACGGGCTATGCAGGCGATTGTTGATTTAGTACAAACCGAAGTTCAGGCGATGATAAATGAGCAATAAATTTTTAAATAATGATTTAGACATCGCGTCAATTTTGACTGCGACTTACAATGAGGCAGGTGGGGCGGTTACACCTCCAATTGTTCAGACATCTTTATTCACTTTTGATGATTATGACGATTTTGAAGGCCGAATGACTGGGCTTACGGATAAGGATATATATACCCGAATACAGAACCCAACGGTTCGGGCATTTGAGCAAATGATGGCAAAAATAGAGTCTGGCGAAGAGGCGGTGGGTTTTGCATCTGGCATGGCGGCGATATCATCGACCATCATGGCATTTGTGAAACCCGGGGACCGCATTGTGTGCGTGGAACATGTATACCCTGACAGTTATAAGTTTTTTGAACGCATATTAAAAAAATTTGGCATTGAAATTAGTTATCACTCTGTTTTTGAGTTTGAAAATAATGCAGATTTTTTTAAGGGGGTTAAGCTTGCCTATTTAG
>JABSRY010000358.1 GCA_013214985.1 Hyphomicrobiales bacterium | reverse complement strand
CGCGATAATATCTTCAAACCTATCGGGTTTTAGGCCGCGCAACATATCTCGCATACCACTAGACTCTAATTGGAACACACCAATTGTTTGGCCGCGTGCCATTAGATCATAAGACGGTTTATCGTCAATTGGGATGGCCGCAAGGTCGACTTCAATATTGCGTTGTTTAAGATATTTAAGTGCGGTTTCTAATACGGTAAGGGTTTTAAGACCCAAAAAGTCAAACTTTACCAAGCCTGCAGGCTCTACCCATTTCATATTAAATTGGGTGACTGGCATGTCCGAGCGCGGATCGCGATATAGGGGCACTAATTGGCTGAGTGGTCGATCGCCGATCACCACGCCAGCTGCATGGGTCGACGCATGGCGATAAAGCCCTTCGAGGCTTTGGCCAATTTCTAACAATTCGGCAACTATTTCTTCGCTATCGCGCTCTTCGCGTAGTTTGGGCTCAAACGCGATTGCTTCTGGCAACGTCATTGCGCTGCCTGGGGTATTGGGTACTAGCTTACATAATCTATCGACTTGACCATATGGCATTTGCAGCACACGCCCAACATCGCGCAAAACAGCGCGGGCTTGTAATTTACCAAATGTAATGATTTGCGCGACTTGTTCGAAACCGTATTTATTTTGTACATATTTGATGACTTCCTCGCGCCTATCTTGGCAAAAGTCGATATCAAAATCGGGCATGGATACACGTTCAGGGTTTAAAAATCGCTCGAAAAGCAAACCCCACCTTAGTGGATCTAAATCGGTAATTGTTAGAGAATAAGCCACCAAACTACCAGCACCAGAACCACGACCAGGCCCCACCGGGATGTTTTGATCTTTTGTCCATTGGATAAAATCTGAAACGATTAAGAAATAACCTGGAAATTGCATATCATTGATGATTTTGAGTTCAAACGCCAAGCGATCAAAATAGTCTTTTTCACTGAAACCGTCGGATGGCCCATGAAAATCTAACCGTTTTTTAAGGCCAATTTCGGCAATTCTTGTGAGCTCGTCGGCTTCAGCTTGTAAGGCATCTTTGCCTGTACTGCCCGTGAAATTTGGTAAAATTGGTGCACGAGTATGCGGCCTAAACGAACATCTTTGTGCAATTAGCACTGTATTTTCAATTGCTTCTGGTAAATCTTCAAACAATTGAATCATCTCTTTTGATGATTTAAAATAATGCTCTGGGGTTAAACGTAAGCGATCATCTGCCCCAACGACGGTGCCTTGCGAAATACAAATTAGGGCGTCATGGGCTTTATAATCTTCTGGTTTATGATAAAAATTTTGGTTGGTCGCGACTAGCGGAATATCATTATCATAGGCCAATTTAACCAGTTGATTTTCGACTTTGTTTTCTTCTGGTAATTTATGGCGTTGTAATTCGATATAAAAGCGGTTTGGAAAAAGCGACTTTAAGATATTAAACAGTTGCTCGGCGCGTTCTGAATGTTCTTCATATAATGCTTTATTGATTGGCCCGCCTGGCCCGCCAGAAAGCGCAATTAAACCCTTTGTATGTTTTTTAAGGGCGCTGAGCGGTATATGCGGTGTTTCATCATCTGGCGTATCCAAAAACGATTGGCTGACCAGAGCCATTAGGTTTTCATAGCCTTTTGTAGTTTGAGCAAAAAGTGCAATAGATGGTATACATTTATTACGCTGAGAACTTGCTGCACTGGGCGCATAAGTACCATCATCTAATTTTACAGCTAATGTAACCGCGGTGATGGGTTGAAGAGATGACTTAACAGCCTTTTCAGAAAATTCTAAAGCACCAAATAAATTGCCCGAATCGGTTATTGCGATTGCAGGGGCATTATCATCTGCTGCCAACTTGATAATTTTTTCAACTGGCAACGCGCCTTCAAGCAAAGAATAGGCCGAGTGATTACGTAAATGAACAAATGATTGTGAATTTTCTACTGCTTTTAAACTGTTCATTTTTACCAAAATACCGCCATAATTATGTTAAAATTATATTAGCCTTTGACGATATTAAAAGCAATCTATCCTAATGATTATTTACTAAAACTAATCAGAAAACTCGATCTAAACCTGAACAAATAATGTGCCATTGGTGATTAAGCTAATCCCCCAAATAGTTGCGCCAATCATTAAGAAACCTAAAACATCTTTTGCATAATCTATAATATTTACATTACTCATTACTAAATCCTTTTGGTGAATTTCAAATGTAAATCCATTATGTTCATGATTTGTTCTTTTGTCAAACGAAAATGTATAAGCTGTGTAATACAGGCATTCATAAATATAAAATAGTCGTTAAATCAAATAGATAGCTTGTGGGTTATTTTTCAACAAGTTGGCCGTTTTCTAATACAAACACTCTATCCATCTTATTTGCTAGCGCCATATTATGCGTAGCGATAAGTGCGGACATATTTTGTTCTTTAGCCAATTTATGAAATTCGGCATAAACATGATCTGCGGTATTTGGGTCTAGATTACCTGTTGGTTCATCTGCCAAAATTAGGCTTGGGTTAATGGCAAACGCCCGCGCGATTGCAACCCTTTGTTGCTCGCCACCCGATAGTTCTGAAGGCATATGTGTGAGACGATGCCCCATGCCCAATGTTTCTAAAATCTCTTGTGCGCGATTGTGAGATATTTTTTTAGTGTTGCCGTTTAGACGCAAAGGCACTGCCACATTTTCTATGGCGCTAAACTCTGGCAGCAAATGATGAAACTGGTATATAAAGCCAATTTCGTGGCGTCTAATTTGGGTTCTTTTACGGTCTGAGAGACTACTACAATTGGCACCATTTATATAAATTTCGCCCTCATTTGGCGTATCTAACAGGCCTGCAATATGTAGCAATGATGATTTGCCGCTGCCTGATTGCCCGACTAATGCAACCAATTCACCTTTTTTGATTTCTATATTCATATTCTCAAAAATCAGTAATTTGTTATCTTTTTTACCGTATTCGCGTTTAATATTTTTAAGCGATAGGATTATGTTATTGTTCATATAAATCTCTTTAAAATATGTTTATTCGAAACGAAGTGCTTTAACTGGATCTGTTTTTGCCGCTCTAAAGGACGGGTAAATAGTGGCTAATAATGACAATATTAAGGAGGCGACAACAATAGTGACGATCTCATTCACTTCCATTTTAGCGGGTAATTCTGATAAGAAATAAAGCTCTGGTGAAAAAATTTCGGTATTGGTTAAACTAGATACAAATTCGCGAATATTCTCGACATATAAACAAACCACAACACCAAGTAGAAACCCAAAGAATGTACCAGATATACCAATAATACCGCCAGTCATAAAGAATACCCGCTGAATTGTGCCGCGCCCTGCTCCCATTGTTCGCATGATCGCTATGTCGTGGGTTTTGTCTTTTACCATCATTATCATGCCCGAAATAATGTTAAACGATGCTATAATAACGATCAGCATTAAAATAAGGAACATAACATTACGCTCGACCATTAATGCACTAAAGAAGGCGGCATTTCTTTGTCGCCAATCGACCATGTATAGATTTGTTCCATTTTCTTCTGAAAGGCGGATGATCTCTTTTTTAATTTCTTCAATTCTATCGGGATTTTCGGTTATCACTTCCACGGCTGAGGCAATGCCTTCTTTATTGAAGTA
>JABSRY010000357.1 GCA_013214985.1 Hyphomicrobiales bacterium | reverse complement strand
ATCAACCCAATGACTGGTCAGTGAAAAGTGTAGCTTAAATCAATACTAAATCTGTCGCAGATTTGGGGACCACCTTACATTAGAGGCCATTATAGAAAGCGCAAACGGCGAACCTGTCCTAATCGCATATAACTTTAAATCCGATTTAGAACGCCTTAAGAAGCGTTTCAGCAATCTAACAGTTTTAGGCGATAACCCCAAAATTATTGACGATTGGAACGCCAAAAAAATATCTATATTAGCAGCGCATCCCGCCAGTGCAGGGCATGGCCTAAACCTTCAAGATGGCGGTAATATTATCGTCTGGTTCGGCCTTAACTGGTCACTTGAACTATATCAGCAATTTAACGCGAGGCTGTTCAGACAGGGGCAAAAACACCCCGTATCTATTTACCATCTAACAATCAAGAACAGTGTCGATCAAACGGTTTTAAAGGCACTAGAAAACAAAAACATAACTCAATCAGAGCTTCTAAACGCTTTGAAAGTCGATATTAGAAAAGGTTTGAAATGATAAAAAAATACACAGATATGACAATTGACCTTGAAACACTAGGTTTGAAATCAGATGCAAATATCGTCCAAATTGGTGCTTGCATTTTTAATTTAAAAGACCCAACAGTCGAGCCGATATTATTTTTAAGAAATACTATTTGCCACGCCTCGCATTATTCAGTTGATCAAAGCACTGCCGATTGGTGGAACGCTCAAGGAGAAGAAGCCCAGAAAGCACTACAATCCCCGACACCCATAAAAATGCGTCAGGCGATAATTGATCTAAATCGCTTTTTTATGGATGCAAAACTAATCCAAAGAAAAATAAGAGTTTGGGCGCAGGGCTTGGATTTTGATATTCCAAAAATAAAACATGCTTATGAAATTGAAACGCAAGGTAAATTGACGCCCCCTTGGGTCTTTTGGAACCAACATGACAGTAGAACGCTTATGTCAATGTTCCCGAACGTTAAAAGGGTTCAGTCAAAAATTAAACACAGAGCCGATCATGACGCATTGGCCCAAAGTCAAACTATGATGAAAATACACGAACATATTCAGCGGTCACAATGAGGAGGTAAATAATGACAGATTATAGCAAATATTCAGATGATGAAATTAACGACAAAATGCACATGCATTTGAAAGAAGAAAACTATCTGTACCCTGGTTACTTTTACACCTCTGATCGTGGGCTTTGTATGGATATTTTAATCAACAATAAATTCGAATTCATACCGCTTGAAGATGGCTACGAAGTACGGACTTATGATCATAACGGCAAGCCCATAATTGCCCAAAATAAAAACCCATTTCGCGCCATTTGTGAATGTTATTTAATGCAGAAGGAGGGTAGTTGATGCCCAATTATACAATAATAACCACATGTCATGCTTCAGAAGTTACAGTTGACTGTGATACAGAAGATGAAGCATTAGAACTTGCCGCTGAATACGTTATTAATCAAACGATGTTTGACATTATCAATTGTCCTGACAATCAAGAGGTGGAAGATGCATAGATTCTCCAACCAACAAATTAATAGTTTTTTGTCAAAAGCAATTCCCAAATTTCAGGGGATTAAACGCTCAGAAAAATATGATTACGTAAATGATGGCTTATTGTGTTTTGACATTTTGGTTGAAAATTCGATTAAGCTTGAACTTGTTGGTAATGTTTGGCGGGCTGAAAAACCTACAAAAGTATTCTTTAGTCATGTTGAACATGACATAAGTCCAAACCGCGCTATCCTTCTTTGTTACATAAAAATTAAGGGGCTGATTTATGAGTAAACGAGTGAATGCATTTGATCTAACAAAAGACCAATTAAAAGCACAAATACAATATGAACTTAAAAAAGAAATTTCTAAAACTATATTGGTTTTTATACTAGCATCTTTGCAAGAGTTAGAAAATAAGGAGGTGGAAGAATGAAAGTTACGACCCCCATTTATGCCAGAGCCAAAACAATGGCAGCATTACTTGATATTGGAGTATCGACTTTTCTTGAACTGGTGGATTCTAAACGACTTCCCGCTGGTAAAAAATTCAAGGAATCATCCACCTCAGTTAAAATCTGGCGGGTCGAAGAAGTTTGCGCTAGGATTGAGGAAATTAATTCCAATGCTGAAATTAAAGTAGATCCGTTTGAAAAGGCAATTCGTGATGGCTCGTGGAAATAACTTCAAATACGTGCGTAAAGCGACGAATAAGGGGAAGGTGGACAAGTATTATTTTGTCAGATACCGTGGAACTCCTTTGCAAGAACCGCCAATCGCAATGCCTGACGATATTAACAGCCCTGAATTTCTTCTTAAGTATCGTCAACTTATGGGCATCGAAGTTTACAATGATTTTACATACAGCTCTCTTATCTCCGATTATAAAATCTCAGAAGAATTTTTAAACCTCAGCCCTAGCACTGCAAAATTTTATAATACCTATCTCACTAGAATTGAAAACATGTGGGGAAGACTGTTAGTTTCAGACACTAAACCCAAAATTATTCTTTTAACTCGTGATGAAATGGCTAAAGAATTCGGTAGAGGTAGTGCTAATAACTTTTTAACAACTATAAGAAATTTGATTTCGTGGGGCGTACCTAGAGAATATGCCAATTTTAACCCATGTGATGAAATCGCACCTTATAAAAAGGGTGAGGGCTTCTTGCCATGGTCGCAAGAGGCCATAGAATTTTGGCGAAAGAATGCCGAGCCTAAATTGGTTTATGCTATGGAATATGCTTTGTATTTAGGTCAACGTCAGGCCGATTTGTTGAAATTACTTCGTTCTGACAGAAAAGACGATGTTTTTGTTCTTAGGCAAAATAAAGCGAAGAAATCCATGTGGGTACCAATTCACAGTGAATTAGATAAAGTAATTAAGGACATTCCTGTCGATAGCCTATGGTGTCTTACAAATTTCTATAATGAGCCATGGACAATTAATAGTTTTAAATCAGCTTGGAATAAGGAAAAGAACAAAGAAAAAATGAAATGGTTTAAAGATCAAGGCTTTGTTTTTCATGGACTTAGAAAGAATGCGGTTGTCAATTTATTAGAGGCTGGATGCACCCCAGATGAGGTAAAGGCCATCACGGGACATGAAACAACGGCTATGGTTGAGCATTACGGAAAAGGTGTTAATCAGCGTAAACAAGCCCGAACAGCAATTGCGAAATTAGAAGACTATAAGAACAAAAAGACTTAGATTGGACAACTCAGGGGTATAATTGGACAACCTAATCAACCCATTAAAATTCGAGTTGAGTCGAAAATTAAATCATAAGCCATTGCAGCTATGAAGTTTATCTCTGGTGCGGATGGGGGGAATTGAACCCCCACTTCCATACGGAAACAAGATTTTAAGTTCTGGGTATATAGCACTTTTTCCTAGTTTTCCTCATTTGTGGTTGTCCAATACAATGCCAGAATATCGTGAACAAACCCAGAATAGGGTATGGCATTGGACAACCTTTTGTACTCATAAATGAACGTTAAAAATAACAACAAACGGGCAGGGCGTTTTATGTTTGTGGTAGAGAATTAACACTCTTTTTGACGAACTTTTTTTATTATACACGCCTCACTCCAAGACCCGAAAGTCTTGATGTGATATTATACGGAAATTATCTGTAACTTGATCTCGG
>JABSRY010000356.1 GCA_013214985.1 Hyphomicrobiales bacterium | reverse complement strand
ATTTTTCATCACTATTCATCAACTTGCATATGTGATTTTGGTAATTATAATGATGGTCTATCCACTTATAACTCAGGCCAATGACCTTCATCAATTCCCTGTTATTAGCATGTTCTTTGCATTTGGTATTAACGTCTGTATTGCTTTTCTCAGTGGAACTCTTTATTTTATTCCCAAAATATATAATTGCATTCCCCAGATATATAATGGCATTCCAAAAACATATAATAGACTTCGAAGTTCTTTGTTGAGCATTATAACCTACATTTTGTCTCCCAAATTGATTTGGAAAGATTTTAAAAACGCAATTATAAAATTTTTCACCCCCAAAGAAAAAGAAAAGATCTTTGAAAAATTGCCCGAAAATTCGAACAGAAACATAGTAGAAAACTACTATCATATTCCAAGAAATAAAGTTTCTAAGAATACTTCCATTCCCTTTAAGTCCACCCTCCGCGCAAGCATAAAAATCCTTGCAGATATTCCAAAAACAATAATAACTGGCAAAAAACCCAAGCCGTAAAAACCTATTTTCATAAATGCCACTCATACAGTACCACCATTCACACGGCGTTTTTTAGTCTGCTTTAACCAAGCCTTAGGGTCATTTTCCTTGCAAACATTGCAATGATTTACAGCCGCACTGTGAACCACATATTTCACAAGCCTGTCTTTTGGCGGCAAATTAAACCACATATCAATTTGCAAAAAATCTTCACGGCAACTAGGGTCAATAGTCTCAGCAACGGGCACACGATGGTTACAATTCGTATCCCAATAATCATGGTATCCATGAGCAAATTGCGGATAACGCATTAACGCAAATTCACCATTGCTTAAAATAGCCAAAAACTCACAACCACAGTTAGGTGCATCCAAAACATCACGGCCAAAATTATTCATCACAAACCACCTTAGAAACCACAGAATTATAAGCAAAGCTCGCAAGGCAATAATAACTAGACATACCGCCCGAACGCTTCGCCAATTGCACCACCAAGCCCGCAGCAATAAGCCTGCCCAATGTTTTCTTAACGGTTGGCGGGGTAACCAGTTTGCAGCCATCTTCAAAACCAACAAGCCGAATGGGTTCAATGCCTTTTAGCGCCGCTAAAACCATCTTGTCATAGACCGCATGGCGCTTAATCATATAGGCATAATTAACCGCCTCACCGCCCGCTTGTATAAGCGGCACAGGCGCAACAGGCTTGGTTAAAATTGGCAAAACGTCTTTATCAAACCGCGCAGCATAAGCATTAAACTGGACACGTTTTTCTTGAGCCATAATTACCGCCTCAAGCTGTTTTTGTGTCAACGTCTCACCTGCACATTTATATTCACAATTCGATATAGATGCCATTATTTAGCCCCCAATTTTTCAAGTTTATTCGAATTATTACGATGATAAGGCCGGTCATTATTGATAGGAAAAGCTTCAATACAAACACCTGCATCAACACCAAAATCGCAGCCAACACTTAATGGTTGCACATGGCTAATAACCGCATAACGGCCATTACTCAGCTTGGTAGTAAATGGCTTAAACGCCCCAGAGGCAGCACTAGATAAAAAACAATCACTCATCATTATGCGTAAAGGTTTTGTTGGCCTGTCTGCTTTGGCGGAACATGTTTTAAAGCAAAAAGCATATTCAGGACATTTGTTTATATTTAGAGGCCGCCGCGGTGATTTAATAAAAATCATCTGGTGGGACGGCCAAGGGGCTTGTCTGTTCTCAAAGCGTTTGGAGAAGGGCCGTTTTGTTTGGCCTTCTGCGAAGAGTGGTAAGGTTAGTTTATTGATAATGTCGTAAAATATGCCGACTTCATAGCCGAGCATGGTAAATTAGGCGGTGCAGTTCTAGCAAATTTCAGCGCTGATATTGACGAAGCAACCAAAGCTTTTGAAAATTATGCGGGGGAATATACAAGCCTTGCTGATTTTGCCGAAGAACTTACAGACGGCATAATTGAAGTTCCCCAATGCCTAGCCTCATATATCAACTATGAGAGCATGGCTAAAGACATGGAAATGAATGGGGACTTTTTCTCTATTCAATTCAGATATGACCAAAATCATATTTTCTGGTCGCACTAATTCACCAATATTCAAAAACTAAACCTAACCTTGACGGAGAAAATCATGGAACTCGCACATATACCCTTAAATAAGCTATCAATCTCAACTCAAAATATGCGCCATAGCGCGAGAGCGCCAGATGTGTCCGATATTATGCCAAGCATTAAAAAGCTTGGCATTCAACAACCCTTACTCGTTCGTAAAAATGGCGAGGGTTTTGAAATTGTCGCAGGTCGGAGATGTTATTTTTCACTTATGGAAATTGCTAAGAATGATAAAAGCGATAAAAAAGTTGAAGATGTACCATGCACAATTATGGCCGCAGGTGATGATGCAGCCGCGCTAGAAGCCTCATTAATCGAAAATGTTGCGCGGCTTAACCCAGATTTAATGAGCCGCTTTGAAACTTTTACCAAGCTAGTAGAGCAGGGCAAAACGGTTACCGATGTTGCCGAAACTTTTGGGGTAACTGAAATTATGGTCAAGCGGTCGCTTGCCCTTGGCAATCTTATCCCCGCCATAAGAAAACTATTTCAAGCCGAAGAAATCGACATGGAAACCATCCGTTTGCTTACGCTTGCCAGTGTGAAGCAGCAGAAAAAATGGCTCAAACTCCAGAAAAAAAACGATGAGCCACGCACTTGGCAGTTAAAACAGTGGTTGTTTGATGGTGAATTAAAATTGTCAGCTGCGTTATTTCCGCTCGAAGATTATAAAGGTCAAATCGTTACCGACCTATTTGGCGAGGAGGGATATTTTACCAATTCGAAAAAATTCTGGAGTTTGCAAAATCGTTATATAGTTGAAATGCGTGAAAAATATATCAAAGAAGGATGGGACGATGTCATAATTATGGAAACTGGCGACCAGTTTTGTGAATGGGAACATACCAAAACACTTAAAACCAGTGGCGGAAGAGTTTATATTGAAGTTCGTAAATCTGGTGAAGTGGGCGAATATAAGGGCTATATTACCACTGAAGAATTTAACCGTAAAGAAAAAAGATTACTGAATAAAGACAAAAATATCGAACCAGTAAATAAGCCTGAACTAACTAAAGCCGCACAAAATTATGTGGCTCTACATCGTCACAATGCCGTAAGAGTGTCAATGTTTAGTCGTCCTAATGTTGCACTCCGTCTTATGGTTGCTCATGCCATTTGTGGCGCGTTCCATTGGAAAGTGAATCCAAATCCTCAACGTGCCGATAAAATTGAAACAAGCCAAAGTATCTATGAATCAATCGCTCAAAAAGCATTTTTTAAAGAACGTGACGAGGTTTTTAAACTGCTAAATTGGCCGACTGATGGAGATTTAGAAACCTGCACCAACAATTATTCATTTGAAGCCATCAATGTGTTCCTGACCTTGAAAACGCTTTCTGACGAAGATGTTTTGCGTATTTTGACGTTCGTCATGGCCGAAACTATGGAATCAAATACCTCGATGACCGAAATCCTAGGCAATGAGTTTAAAGTCAATATGTGGGATTTCTGGCAACCCGAAGGTCATTTCTTCGACCTCATTCGAGACAGAAATGCAATAAACGCAATGGTTGCTGATATTGGA
>JABSRY010000355.1 GCA_013214985.1 Hyphomicrobiales bacterium | reverse complement strand
ATCAACAGAATAGGTCATTATATCAGTGTAATCATTTTAAAGGCGTTAGGCTATATGTGCATTCACCCTGACGACCCGCCGATTTCTTTATTTGGATTGCCAAGAGTGGTGAAGGATGTTGAAGACCTTGAATATATTTTTAGTGCGGGACCTGATATAAACAATGGTTTGACATTATGTACAGGCTCATTTGGTGCCATAAATAATGATTTGATTGAAATAGCCGAAAGATATTCTGACCGAATACATTTTGCACATTTACGCAATGTAACCAAACAAGAAGATGGCTCTTTTTACGAAGCAGAACATCTTGAAGGCGATGTGGATATTATTGGAGTAATTTCCATTTTGATTATTGAAGAAAAATGGCGTGAAAAAATTGGCCGAGTGGATATTAATATCCCATTGCGCCCAGATCATGGGCACCTTTTATTGGATGATCAGCAAAAGGAATGCTTACCTGGTTATTCGCTTATTGGTAGATTAAAAGGCCTAGCCGAATTACGAGGCATAATTAGAACCATAGAATATATGGGTGTGGATTCTGCTGCTTGATCGTAAATAATTATTAGAAGGTAAAAAGAATGAGTTTAAAGAAAAGGGTTGCAATCATAACGGGTTCGAGTGGGATTGCGTTAGAAACAGCCAAAACTTTAGCGAAACAGAATGTAATGGTGCATTTGTGTGGCATTGATAAAACACTAAATGATGCTGCGGTAAAAGCTTGTGCGGGCTTGTCTGTTTCTTTGCACCTTTTAGACATAACTAAAGAGGATCAAATAAAACAATTTGTTAGTGATGTTACAAAAACTGATTCTAATATAAATATTCTTATTAACGCGGCGGGTGTTCAGGCATATGGCGATATTGAAACAACAACACCAGATGCGTTTGACAAAACTATGGATGTTAATTTCAGGTCATATTATTTAATGAGCCATTATATTTATCCTTTCATGAAGGCTACTGGCGGGGCTATTGTGAATGTATCATCTGCGCAAGGCCATTCGAACCAAAATAATGTTTTGGCATATGCAACTGCTAAAGGTGCTGTACATGCTTTAACCAGAGCCATGGCGGTGGATGCGGCCAAGGATAATATACGGGAGAACTCTGTTAGCCCAGGTTCGATTAGAACACCTTTATTGGAATATAGTGCTGAACAATTGGCAAAAGACGGGCAGTCGGTTGAAGATACGATAAAGAAATTTGGTGAAAGCCACCCTATTGGCCGTGTTGGGACAATGCACGAAGTAGCCGCGTTGATAACGTTTTTAGTGAGTGATGATGCGGGTTTCTGTGTTGGTGGAGACTATAAAGTAGATGGTGGCTTAACAGCTCAATTGGGTGTTTAGCCATATGAAAGGTAGAAAATAAATAAAAGAGGAGGCCGACAAATTTAGTAATGCGGAACTAAAAATGTCGAATATGTTTATTGTTGCAGTAGAACCTGTGAAAAATCGGGTTTTATTGGCCATGCTTTTAACATTTTGCGTTGGCAGAATGTTAAAACCGCTGAAAATGCTCGACGCTGTAGCATGGCATAATAGCAACACCAGTTAGGCGCTTCTATCCCCCCCGAAAGAAGCGCCTATCTTATTAAGTGGATGCAGTAATTATAAAAGCTTGAATTTTTGCGGATACCTTGGAATTACCAAATTTTGTAGTGATTAGGTCGGCAGCAGCTTGTGTAACCAAATCAAGCTTATTAGCATCTCTTGCTTCTATTTCATTGCGCAATGGTGTGCCTTGACAATAAGCCGTTGCGGCGTGTAATGCAGATGGGGCAATGGATTGGGTGGTTTTTTTATCAATCGTAATATTTTTAAAGCCTGCTTGTTCAAGTTGTGATTTTATTTGATCTTGGTCGTAATAACCATGGGGAATTCATGACATGAACATTGGAGGGTCGTCTGGAAAAACGGTTCCTGCGGCTTGGGTAACCAAATCTGCCAAAACATTATTTTCAATGCAATCCCATACGCTAAAAATATATCTGCCTTGGGGTTTTAACACCCTATTTACTTCGCTATAGGCTATTAGTTTATCTGGAAAGAACATAACCCCAAATTGGCAAATTACGACATCAAATTGATGGTCATCAAAAGGCAAATTTAGCGCGTCTGCTTGTTGCCAAGTTAGGTTGTCACGATGAGGTTGTTGAGCTTGAGCATGGTCTAACATCGGTTGGTTTAAATCTGTAACAATATATTCTGATGAACTTGATATTTTATTAGCCAACGCTCTGGTGACGACACCGCTACCTGCTGCGGTTTCTAATATTTTGTTTGATGTGCCAGCTAGCACACGCGATGCCAAATCGTCCGCATATTCTTTAAAAATTAGTGGGACTAAATAAGTGTCGTAAAACTCTGGTATTGAACCAATAAAGTTTTTATCTAAATTTTGCATTTGGTAATCCTTTGGTTTTAAGTTTGCACTTAGTGACACTGACTATATTCTAACCGGCAGGCATTGCCGCCGTTCATGCAATAGCCCATGGCAAAATTACTTGCTGCCATTTTGGTATTGGATGCACCAAACCATTGGCTGTTATTATTGGCCATGGCATAGGCGTGACATTTAGCGGTGGTAACATGTTTTATTTTACAGGAGCTAGACCTGCAATATTGCATTGCTAAGCTTTCAGCCTGCTTTTTTGTTTTTGCAACAGCATGACCAAATGTGCCGTCATGCGCGATGGCGAATGCCATATAAGCGCTAGCGGATGGGTTGAGTGAGTTTTCTCGCTGTGCACACTTTTGAAAAATGCCGTTTATTTTTGTGTTGTCACTGCACATAATGCCGCCCCATTGATAGCCTTTTATATTGCCTGCATAGATAATCTCAAACCAATTATAGCCATTAAATAGAATGCCAGTATTAGCGATTATTTTTATTGGATTATCAAAAAAGCTGCTGCCTATTTGCATATGTTGTATGCCAGGCCCTTTTCTGATTTTACCGCCAAGTGAGCGGCCTGTTTGAATTTTATTTGATGTGTTTGGGGCTTCAACCGAGGCATTGAAGCCATTATCATTATGTTTATAAGTTGTTTTTTCAGTAGCAAGAGTTTGGTTTATAAATAGGCACAACACAGCAATTGCGGCTGCTTTTAAAACACCGTGTTTCATGAAAGTCTCCCCAGACCATAAAGTGATATGAGGAGCTTAGCATGAACATTAGTTAATTGTTAAATATTTTCTTTTGCTTATGATGCTAAGAATTTATCTAGGAAACCATCAACTTCGGTTTTTAATTTGTGCGTGTGACCTGTTAGATTGGTCGCAGCATCTGATATCTCAACCGCCGAGATATTTGCATTTTCTGCGGCATCAGACACGGATGTCATATTTTTTGAAACATGAATTGATTCTTTTGATGCTTCTTGCCTACAGTAAATATCTCCACCAATACTATTTTGTATGGTTTTAATTTCATGTGTAGTTTGCGTTAAAGAATCCAAACTACTATACCTGAAATTCTCAGGAGAATACCCTATAAAATTATGAGTAGCATTTCTTTTTATGTGTTTGTTTCGTTCTAGAAACGACATGGAATATACATAGCATACTTCACTACTTTCAATTAAATAATCATTGGTTTTATTATTAATAATTAAGGCCTCAAAAGGAATGTTTTGTAATTGGTCATCTGGCGAAATT
>JABSRY010000354.1 GCA_013214985.1 Hyphomicrobiales bacterium | reverse complement strand
TAAAGTGTCTAATATGAAATAATTGGCATTATGGGATCGCATTTCATAATCATTGGCCGATAAATGATAATGGCCAAAATCATCGCCCCATAAAAAAAAAGTACTGGAGATTACTTTGCCGTCAAATAAGACATTATATAAATCAACTTGCGGCATGGTGATTAACCGTTCAAAATAGTTTCTATCAAAGTAATAGAACTGGTCAGCAGCATTTTTGTCCATGGTTTTTTGGTAGAGTTCGATAAAACCATCAAGTTGGCTACATGGCTCAAAAGTTAGGTTTTTGGCACATTTACGCAGTATATTGCGGGTGTTTTTGGAATACTGTAACCAGCGTTCTTGTTTGTCAATATGGGTGTCGACATAAACCACATTACGATCTTCGGATAGAAAGTTAAAGTAATTATGTAGGATTTTCGGGGTTTGATTGAACGGATGAAAACGGGAGAATTCGGCAATGATATTCTGCTGATGGCAATGTTCTGCATAAGCTTTAACCGCTTGTTGTAAAAATTCCACATCTTCGCTATTACTATAAATGCCGCCATAACCATACGCAGTTTCTAGATCGTAATAGTATGGCTCAACCGAAACATTGCCAATTTTTACAATCGGCCGTTTGATGGTGAGATTATAAAATATTTGCCCATCAGATTGATGTGTAAATTCAAATAAATGCTCACCTTCTTTTAGGTATAATTCAACATATTTTTTTTGATAGTATATATCGCTGAGTAGATTCATGTTTTCTTTAGTTCAATAAGCCATTCTTTGATGGCATGGCCATTTTGAAAATGCAGTTCTTGGCGCTCAATATTTGTGATTATGTTGCAGTCCAATTTATATAATTTTTCAATATCACTTTCGCTGGTATAACGCGAGAAACCTTTGCCGCTCATCGGCCCTTCAGCGGGGATAACTGCATGATAATCAACATTTTCACCGTCTAAACCATATGTGCCTTCAGCAAAAGTTTGGCTGAACATGGCGCCGCCTGATTTTAATTTATCAAACGCCAATTGGACAATTTCTTTGGTGCGATCAAACGGGTTGCAATATAAACTTTCCAAGTCGATGATTGCATCAAAATATCCGTCATCATAATCGGCCAATAAGTCGTAATAATCACCAAATTCTATTACACCAATTTGGCCTATCAAGCCATTTTCAACCAATTTCTTTTGCGTTCTTTGTGCAGCGGTCGGGCTGCCGTCTATTCCATAAACAGTAAAGCCTTCGCGGGCGATATACCACAAGTTAGCGCCAGCGCCACAGCCCAATTCAAGTATTTTTATGTCTTTTCTAACCGGCGCTTTATAAAAGTTTTTGGCAATGAATTTGATGATGCAGACTGTCGGGTATTGCCCCCATGATTGCCTCTTAAAAACTTCCTCCCAAATTTCCAAATTTTCATTATTCATGACACACCTTTCATAGTAACGCTACTTGAAATATTGACGATATTTTGCTCTAAATATTCACTGTTTTGTAGATTTGCGCATTGTGAATTTTTAAACATTCTGACTTTGTTCATTAGTTTCCAGATCGGACGGGTCATCACGCCATGCTCGTTGGTATAATCTAAAAATTGATTTCTTTGCTCACGATTTTCTAGTAGAACCGATTGTAGCCAATAATTGGAGCGGCAATGTTTTGGTTCCGAGATGAATTGAATATTTTCCTGACCGGCAAAAAACTGCTGATATCGCACGGCAAGTTGACGTTTATTTTCGACAAATCCTGCCAATTGCTCTAACTGTGCGACTAGAAGCGCGGCGTTTAAATTGGGCATGCGGTAATTATAGCCAATTTCATCATGATCAAATTCCCACTTATGTGGCATTTTGGCAGTGGTGGTTAAATGTTTTGCACGTTTAGCTAGCTCTTCATTATTAGTGACAATCACTCCTCCACCACCTGATGTGATGATTTTATTGCCGTTGAATGAAATCGCGGCTATTTTGCCAAATGTGCCCGTATGTTGACCTTTATACGTAGAGCCCAAGCTTTCGGCCGCATCTTCGATTAGGCAGATACTCCATTGTTGGCAAATTTGGTTGATCTCATCAATTTTGCAAGGGTGGCCGAATGTGTGCATGGGTATACAGGCTTTGATGATTCTACCTGTGGTTTTGTTGTGGCACTGACCATCTTCAATCGTGCAATTTTGTTGCAAAAATGCTTCCAGACTTTCTGGTGAGAGTCCCATCGTATCCAAGTCAACATCAACAAATATCGGTTTTGCGCCGATATAGGTGATGGCATTACAAGTGGCGATGAAGGTTAGCGGTTGAGTAATGACTTCGTCATTCGAGTTAACATCGGCCAATATCAGACACATATGCAGTGCCGACGTGCCGTTGGATGTGGCGACGGCATATTTTATACCCATTTTTTGAGCAATGATTTGTTCGAATTGATCAACAAATTTACCGACACTGGAGACAAAGGTTGAATCGATACAATCATTTAAATATTGTTTTTCATGTCCAATAAAACGCGGCTCATGCAATGAAATAAATTCGTCAGTATCGTAAATATTTTTAATAAAATTAACAACATCCTGAAACATATGCTTTCCCCTACATTTTACTGTCTAAATATTTGCCTGTATCTTTATGGGCAAAATGTGGCAGGGTTTGGTAGAATAAATCGACCAATTGTTGTTTATTCCATTGACCCGCAGACTTCATCGTCTTGATTTGGTCGGTAAATTGAGTGATTAAATTTTCGTCATAATCTGCAGTGTTTTTAATGATGCCCAAATTGTCAAAGCGCTGCATGTCAAGAGTTTCATTGTCAGTGAAAAACTCTTCGAAATCTTTTTCGCCAGTAGTGTTGCTTGCGGTGAATAGGCATGGCCACTTGCCTTGAGCGGGTAAGGCTTTGATCAAAGCACGTGCTTCATCTTCATCTTTACATAAATGCGGCTGATATCCAATGCTATTTAGATATTTAACTGCAATGTCCGAAAAGGTGATGAGATGCATGGCTTCATCTAATTTAGGGAAGAAAATGTCTCGATTATCGCCAAAAATACATGACATCAGGCATAATTGGCCTGATTCTTCGGCTGTAACAAAATAACGTTTAATGTCATTCGGCGCAACAATAGGTTGCTGCTTTTGAATGCGTTGGTTAAAGCCATGCAATAAAGAGCCGTCAGAAAAAGCCACATTGGCAAATCGTGCGGTAGATAACTTAATGTCTGCACTTCGGCGTATTAAGAACATTTCCATAATACTTTTTGTGGCGCCCATCATACTCACTGGATTGGCGGCTTTGTCGGTCGAAACGCAAAAATATTTTTTTGCGCCCGCCTGTGCTGCTTGTTGCATGGTTTTTTCGGTGTTGAAAATATTGACATCGATCATCCGCATTAATGTAAAAGGATCTTTTTCACTACGAACATGTTTAAGTGCTGATAAATTTAACACATAATCATATTGTCCATCTGATTTAATAAATACATCATATTCGATTGAACCAATATCTAATGCAAACGTCTGAAAATCACCCTCAATGTAACCATATGAACTTCTCAAGTCACGGACAAGCTCTACCATATTATTATCGCTTATATCAACTACATGCAATTTATTGGGATTACGCCTGAATATTTCTTTTGTTACAGCTTGACCAATTGTTCCGGCACCTCCCAATACTAAAA
>JABSRY010000353.1 GCA_013214985.1 Hyphomicrobiales bacterium | reverse complement strand
TATTTCATAAGGGGCATATTCTTTATAATTTTGCAAAAGCTAGGCAAAGTGCTTTTAATCAACAAAGTATGGTGGTGGCCGAAGGTTATATGGATGTGGTGGCTTTTGCGCGGGCAGGGATTGAACATTCTGTTGCGCCGTTGGGTACTGCCATGACGATTGAGCAGCTTAAGCTTTTGTGGCGCACCGTGCCCGAGCCGATATTGTGTTTTGATGGAGATAAGGCTGGGGTTAAAGCGGCGTTTCGGGCGCTGAATTTAGCTTTGCCGAATATAGAACCTGGTTTAAGTTTGAAATTTGCATTATTACCAGACGGTCAAGACCCTGATGATATTTTGCGTGATTTTGGCGCTGATGCACTAAAAGAAATATTGGAAAATGCTAAGCCTATGGATGAAATGGTTTGGCTTGACCATGTGCAGAGCGGCGGATTTGATACGCCAGAGCGTCGCGCTATGCTTGAAAGTAAGTTATTTGAAGCGGTTGGACAAATTCAAAACCCGACCATTGCCAAATATTACCGTAAAGCAATGGAAGACAGGTTGTTTAAGTTTTTTCCGAATCAGCGATATTCGGTTGGGAATAAAAATTATAAAGCGGGTGGGCAAAATAATTATAATGCCCAACGCCGTACTGGTACTAACAGCCGAGCTGGTGCTAATAACCGTTATGGGTTTGGCAAAAAGTCGATTGCTATGGGGTCATCACAGCTTAAAAACTCGGCCTTGGTGCAAGATATGCACTCCGTCAAATCGCCCAGAGAAACCGTGTTATTGATGACATTGATTCATCACCCTTGGTTGGTGGGTGAGTTTTTTGATGATGTATCGAAATTAAAATTTTTATCAACAGAGCTTGACAGCATATATAAAGTGATTCTAGAAGTAATTTCTACGGATCCTGATCTTGACAGCCACAGCCTAAGAACCCATATGATAAATATAGGGTTAGGACAAACTTTAGAACGTTTAGACAGATCGATAACTTTGCGTAATTTTGGCTTTTTAATGCCTGATGCAGAGCAGCAGGAAATACTCGATGGTTGGAATGATATTTATCGCCAATATCGAGGTAACGTTATGAATAGCGACGTTACTGCAGCTGCTATAGCATTAGGAGATGAAGAAAGCGAAGACAATTTTGCAAGGTTAAAAGGTATTAAAGCACAAAGAGAGCGCATGTTGCGCTATGACGATAATTAGAGTTTAAGAAGTGGCGATATATAATAAATTGTGCTCATAGTTAAAGAAAGCTTAACTAGATTTTCCTTATAAATGAGAGTAAGTGATTCGGAACGGACGTAATTTGACCGAGTTATACACAGTTAACCCACGGGCTTAGGCTCATAATCTGGCGGAGAATTGCTGAATGGCAAGCAAGACGACAGAAGCTACTGGTGAAAACGCTGATACAGCGCCAGTAATTGATGCAGAACAAGCTGTAAAGCTTATGATTAAAACCGCAAAAAAACGTGGTTTTATAACATATGATGAAATTAATGAGATTATGCCGGCAGGTGAGTTCTCTTCTGATAAAATAGAAGATGTGCTTTCCATGATTTCGGAAATGGGCATTAATGTTATCGAAAGCGAAGATGAACTTGAAAGCGAAGGTGCTGCTGTACCCGCTCAAGTGAAATCTGGCGCGATTGTTAAAACTGAGAAAAAAGCTGGCGCTGGTGATAGAACCGACGACCCTGTGCGTATGTATTTGCGTGAAATGGGTACCGTTGAGCTATTGTCCCGTGAAGGTGAAATTGCGATTGCTAAGCGGATTGAAGCTGGGCGAGAAGCGATGATTTCTGGCCTTTGTGAAAGCCCGCTGACTTTTCAGGCGATTATTATTTGGCGTGATGAGCTTATTGAAGAACGTATTTTATTACGCGATATCATTGACCTTGAAGCAACATTTGCTGGCCCCGATGGTAAAAAAATACCCAATGCCGATGATGATAAAGATAAAGACAAAAATGAAGATAAAAAGCCTGACGAAAGTGCCAGTGGTAATTTAGCTTCTGACGATGACGATGACGATGACGATGACGAAGAAGATGATGATGAAGGCAACATGTCTTTAGCAGCTATGGAAGCTGAGATTCGTCCGCAAGTTATGGAAATTTTTGACAAAATATCGATGGACTATTTGGAACTGCGTGAAACACAAGAAGCGATTAATCGTTTAAATGTTGCTGGTGAGAAGATACCAAAAGCGGTTCAAAAACAATATGAAGAATATAAAAACAAGGTTATTGATGAAGTTAAAAGCCTTGCTTTAAATAACAACCGTATTGAAGCGTTGGTTGAACATTTATACAATATTAACAAACGTTTAATGAGCCTTGAAGGCAAATTAATGCGTACTGCTGTTTCGCACGGTATTAAGCGTGAAAGCTTCTTAAGGCACCATCATGGTAATGAGCTTGAGGTTGATTGGGCTGTACGTGTTGGAAAGCTTAAAGAAAAAGGTTGGAGCAAATTTGTTGAAATTGACAATACGTTAATTGAGCAAGTGCGTACTGACGTGCAAAATTTAGCCAATGAAACTGGTCTGGATATTAGCGATTACCGCCGTGTTACGCAGCGGGTGCAAAAAGGCGAGCGTGAAGCGGGTAAAGCCAAAAAAGAAATGGTTGAAGCTAACTTACGTTTGGTGATTTCGATTGCGAAAAAATATACGAACCGTGGTTTACAATTCTTGGATTTAATTCAAGAAGGTAATATTGGTTTGATGAAAGCCGTGGACAAATTTGAATATAGACGCGGTTATAAGTTTTCGACTTATGCAACTTGGTGGATTAGACAAGCGATTACACGCTCAATTGCTGACCAAGCGCGGACTATTCGTATCCCTGTACATATGATTGAAACGATCAATAAAATTGTGCGTACTGGCCGTCAAATGCTGCACGAAATTGGCAGAGAAGCAACGCCTGAAGAATTGGCTGCTAAATTGTCGATGCCGATTGAAAAAGTGCGTAAGGTAATGAAAATTGCTAAAGAGCCTATTTCGCTTGAAACGCCTGTGGGTGATGAAGAAGATTCGAGCCTTGGTGATTTTATTGAAGATAAAAATGCAATTTTGCCAATTGATAGCGCTATTCATGCGAACTTGCGTGAAACAACGACGCGGGTGCTTGCATCGCTTACACCGCGTGAAGAGCGTGTGCTGCGTATGCGCTTTGGCATTGGTATGAATACAGACCATACGCTTGAAGAAGTCGGGCAACAATTTAGTGTTACGCGTGAGCGTATTCGCCAAATTGAAGCGAAGGCATTGCGTAAGCTTAAACATCCGAGCCGTTCGCGCAAGTTACGTAGTTTCTTGGATAGTTGATATTTATAAAATTGTTATTAAGGACGCTTTTGGGCGTCCTTTTTTTATGAGTTTTTGATAAAATTAAGAGTGATAAATGTTTTTAAAAATGATGAAGGGTAAATTGCACCGCGCGACCGTTACCCAAGCTGATCTGCATTATGAAGGGTCTATATCTATCGACTTAGATTTAGCTGAACAAGCTGGGTTTTTAACCAATGAAAAAGTTGATATTTATAATATTAACACGGGTGGTCGATTTTCGACTTATGTGATTGAGGCGCCGCGTGGCTCGAAAGAAATTGGCCTAAATGGTGCCGCTGCCCGTAGGGTCATGCAAGGCGATAAGGTTATTATTGTGGCATA
>JABSRY010000352.1 GCA_013214985.1 Hyphomicrobiales bacterium | reverse complement strand
CAGAGATACGAATTGTTGTGCATGACGAAGTATCTAATATTTCACTCGACCTAAATTATTTTCAAAAAACTGCTATTGAAGTTGTAAAAACTAACCAACGTTTGGCGGCCGAAGTAGAAGAAAGAATTTTAACCGAGAAACAATTACAATCCACCCAAAATGAGCTGATACAAGCTGGCAAATTAGCCGCGTTAGGCCAATTAAGTGTTGGTATCACTCACGAAATTAATCAGCCTTTAACCGCCATCGCAAGTCATATCCACACAGCAAATTTGCGACTTAAAAACAACCAACTTGATGGCGTGAGGCACAGTCTTGATAAAATTAAGTTTCTGCTTAATAAGGTTGCGGTTATCACACGGCATTTAAAGTCATTCGCCCGAAAAACCGATGCTGAACTGTTAAATGTAGAAGTGAATAGAGTCATTGAAGAGGCCCTAGAGTTAATGTCAGGGCGATTAAAAATATTAAATTGTGATCTTAAATATACGAGTAGTGACCATAATTTAATGGCTTTGGCGGAACCCGTGCGTTTAGAGCAGGTGTTGGTAAACTTACTCAGCAATGCAATAGATGCGGTGAAGGGGCGAGAAATACAACAGATAGAGTTGAAGGTATATCAAGAAAATCTTGAAGTCTTTATTGAAGTGCATGATACTGGTTTGGGCATTCCCAAAGCGCAATTGGATTATATTTTTGATCCATTTTATAGTGACAAAGAAATTGGTGAAGGTTTAGGTCTGGGCTTGTCTATCAGCTACAATATAGTACAAGATTTTAATGGCCAAATTCGGGTTAAATCGGAGCTCGATAAAGGCAGTATTTTTACATTGGTCTTAAAGTTAGCTAAAATAAAGAAGGCACATCTAGCATGAAAAAAGACATTCGCATTGTTATTATCGATGATGATCTCGAAATTTCTGAAGCATTGTATGAAATGCTATGTTTAGAGGGCTTCAAGGTGGTCGTATATTCAGACGCTAAAACAGCGCTTGCAAGATTAAGCGTCGATAGCGCTGTCGTTATCTTAAGTGATGTTAAAATGCCAAATATGGATGGTATTTCATTATTGGCAAAAATACAGAATCTTGATGACAGCATTCCCGTTTTATTAATGAGCGGCCATGGTGATATTCCAATGGCGTTACAAGCAATTAAAGATGGTGCATATGATTTTTTGGAAAAACCACTTGACCCCGAAATATTAGTATCACAACTAAAACGCGCGGTGGATAAGCGGTCTTTAACACTAGAGAACCGCAGCTTAAAACAAGATTTAGAAAATTTGAGCGGCATTGATAAATTTATCTTAGGCAACTCAGTAACGATTAAAAATATACGAAAAAGCATTATTTCTTTATGTGCAGCCAATGTTGACACCATCATTTATGGCGCCACAGGCAGTGGAAAAGACCGAGTTGCCCAAGCATTGCACAAATATAGCAAAAGATGCGATAAGCGTTTCATCGCAATAAACTGCGGTGGAATGAGCGAAAACTTAATTGAAAGTGAGCTTTTTGGCCACGAGGCAGGCTCTTTTACAGGCGCAACTAAACGCCATATTGGTAAAATTGAAGCTGCAAATGGTGGAACATTATTTCTGGATGAAATAGAAACCATGCCTATTTCAGTTCAAATAAAGTTTCTTCGAGTTTTACAAAACAGAACTATAGAACGTGTCGGCAGCACAATTTCAATACCCATAGAGATGACTGTAATTGTCGCGAGTAAAGCTGATTTGGCGCAATTAAGCGAAGTCGGAGATTTCCGTAAAGATTTATTTTATCGTTTAAATGTTGCATCTATTAATATTCCGCCCTTATGTGAGCGACCTGACGACATTATGCCGCTATATCAACATTATCTAAGTAAGGCAGCAAAACGTTATGATCGTGAAATTCCAGAATTGCTGCCGCAGGACATTAACGCATTGCTACAACATAATTGGCCAGGCAATGTGCGCGAATTACGTAATGCGGCGGACCGATTTGTTTTAGGCATTTTAGAAAATAATATGCACAATATTGATAATAAAGAAGCGGCATTGGTTAGCTATGAACAAAGAATGGATAAGTTTGAGAAGCAATTGTTAGAAGAAGGGTTACGCATCGCAAAAGGCCAGGTTAGTGAAGCGGCTATCTTATTAGACCTAACCCAAAAAACTCTTTATCGAAAAATGTTAAAGCATCAGCTGGATAAAAGTTTCTTTAAAAACGACTAATTTAATTAAACAAAATAAGGACAATAATGGCCAATTTCAACTTTTAAATCAGACATATATGTCCATTTTACTCCGCATATACCAATGGCAATATATTTAACATATTGATTATTATATCTTATTTTTGTTGGCATGACAATTGCTATATATGTTAGCGAGTTCAGAATTTATAGCTCTAAAAATAAAAAAATGCCAACAAAATTAATATAAAAAAGGGAATATATAATGAAAATTTCAATTTTAACGGGTGCTTTAGCCAAGGCTTTATTAGCAGGTTCGATGCTGCTTGGTGCATCCGTTGTTCAAGCTGCTGAATGTAGCAATCGGGGTGTGTTAGATGATAAGTTTTGCGATGAGAATAATGACCTAGTTGCCGACTCTCCTAAAGACCCTGCCGATTGGAAAGACCCAAGCACATTGGTTTTTACCTATACACCTGTCGAAGATCCCGCAGTTTATAAAGATGCATTTGCCGATTTCCAAAAATATATGAGCAAAATTACAGGCAAAAAAGTAGTCTATTATACCGTGCATTCTAATGCCGCCGAAGTAGAAGCAATGCGCTCCGGCCGTTTGCATATTGCCGGCTTTTCAACGGGTCCAACTGGCTACGCTGTTAACCTTGCTGGTTATGTGCCACTTGCAGTTAAGGGTACAGAAGCAGGCTTCCAAGGTTACAATTTAATCGCAATTGTCAAAAAAGATAGTACGATTAAAGTCATGGCCGACCTTAAGGGTAAATTGGTTGCACATACTTCAGCATCGTCAAATTCAGGCAATTTAGCACCGCGCGCTTTATTCCCAGCCGAGGGCATTATACCAGATACAGATTATAAAGTTAAATATTCTGGCAAACATGACCAGTCTATTATGGGCGTTGCCTCTGGTGACTATGATGCCGCACCAGTTGCATCAGATGTGTTTAAGCGGATGGTGGCAGGCAAGCGCATTGATGCAGATAACTTCCGCACAATTTATACTAGCCCGCGCTTCCCAACATCTTCATTTGGTTATGCGCATAATTTGCACCCAGATTTGGTCAAGAAAATTCGCCATGCGTTTGAAAGCTACCGTTTCCCGAAAGAAATGTCAGAAACATTTGGTGGTGCAGATCGCTTCTTCTCAGTGACTTATAAATCCGAATGGGCTGTTATTCGCGATATCGCACATAGCACTGGTACCGCTTACACCAAAGCGGGTCTGAAAAAACTAGCCGAAAAAGACGCTGCGAAGGCCGCCAAAAAAGCTGCTAAAGCCGCCAAAAAGAAGTAGTAATAAATAAATAAACAAATAAATAGATAATTTTCTATTTCTTAATATTCTGAATCATCGAATATAAATATGTTTTACTCACGATAAGCTCTTGTTAGTCAAGAGTTATCGTGAGTAACTAAGGTGCCGTATTATCTAAATTTTGATTGCAATTTAACATAGTTAAGCTTTATAAATCAGCGCCGTAATATTCGATG
>JABSRY010000351.1 GCA_013214985.1 Hyphomicrobiales bacterium | reverse complement strand
TGCCTAACAAACGCACACCAAACAGCATATCACCGTCTGTCACACCTGTTGCAGAGAAAATAACATCGCCACTTGCCATGTCTTGAATGGATAGTTTTTTATCAAAATCTTTAACGCCCATTTTTGCAGCACGTTCTTTTTGACTTACGCTATCGGTTACTAAACGACCTTGCATTTGACCACCGATGCAACGCAATGCAGCAGCAGCAAGCACACCTTCTGGAGCGCCGCCCACGCCAACATAAATGTCGACACCAGTTTTTACAGGATCGGTTGTGGCAATGACACCAGCGATATCGCCATCATCGATTAAGATAATAGAGGCGCCAGCTTTACGCACTTCAGCTATTAATGATTGATGACGTGGACGATCTAGAATACAAACCCCAAGCTCAGATATTTTGCAACCCTTTGCTTTTGCTAATTTATCAAGATTTTCTGTAATAGATAGGTCAAGATCGATTAGGCCATCTTCATATTGGCCGCCAATTGCGATTTTATCCATATAAACGTCAGGCGCGTGTAACAAAGTACCGCCAACCGCCATTGCTAGCACTGCTAAACTGTTTGGTTTTGCTTTGGCGCAAAGCGTTGTACCTTCTAATGGATCGAGTGCAATATCTACTTTAGGGCCATTTTTTGTGCCTACTTCTTCACCAATATAAAGCATGGGTGCTTCGTCGCGTTCGCCTTCGCCGATGACAACAGTGCCGTCTATGTCAAGCGCGTTCAGCTCGCGGCGCATTGCATCAACAGCAACTTGATCTGCAGCTTTTTCATCGCCCTTACCGCGCAAAGCAGCAGCCGCTACTGCGGCACGTTCTGTTACCCGAACAACTTCTAGCGTTAATACTCTGTCTAAAACTGCGTCAATATCTGTCATTTTTAATTCCTATAATCTTCGATGGATCGAACCCAAATTTATGCTATATATAGTCGCCCAACTATTTATAGCAATTAACTATGCTCCCAATAGACTATAATTATCCCAAGGTCTACAATTTAGTGATAAACCAAAAAAAACTTAGTTAATGTTAAGTCAACTAAGTTTTTATTTGAAGCATTGATGGCTTTTTATTATTAAGCAAATTTCTCTATTCGGATAACCCGAGAATGCGATGCTAAAAAGCCATCATTATCGATTTTTTTAAGTGCGGCGCGTATTTCACTTTCGGACGTCTCTTCGGTTATGATTGTAACTGGAATAACCACATCATCCCCATCATCCTTTTGTTGAATGAGGCTGTCGATTGAAATATCGAACTCTGCCATACGTTCGGAAATTGCAGCCAGAGCACCGACCTTGTTTTTAACATTAAGTGCAATATAATAGCCGCCTTCATGGCGGTTCATGCGGGCTTTTTCGTATGGTTTTAATTTAGCAACAGGGGTGATAAACACCGGCTCAATTTGCCCGCGCAATATTTGCAATATATCGCCAACTACGGAACTTGCAGTAGGCCCTTCGCCAGCGCCCTTGCCTTCTAGCATAATGCCATCTAACATTTTGCTCTCTATATAAACCGCGTTATTGACATCATCTACTGCGGCGATTGAGGAGGTTTTTGCAACCAGTGCAGGGTGAACCCGTTGCTCTATGCCATTTGGAGTTTTAAGTGCCATACCCAAGAGTTTAATATTAAAGCCCAAATTATCGGTATTTTTAATGTCTTCTGCTGTATTCTCTTCAATGCCTTCGATATAGATAGAATCAAAATCGACCTCTGTACCAAATGCAAGGCTAGTTAATATTGCTAATTTATGTGCAGTATCAATGCCACCAACATCGAATGTTGGGTCAGCTTCGGCATAACCTTTTGCTTGGGCTTCGGCCAACACATCCTTAAAATCGCGGCCTTCTTTAGCCATGGTAGTCAGAATATAGTTGCAAGTGCCGTTCATAATGCCTGCAATATGGGTGATTTCGTTGGCGATAACGCTTTGGCTCATCACTCTTATAATTGGAATGCCGCCTGCAACGGCAGCTTCGAACATTAATGCCACATTATTAGCTTCGGCAATTTTTGCAAGCTCGACACCATGTTTTGCAATTAATGCTTTATTGGCAGTAACCACATGTTTGCCATTTTCAAGCGCGATGGTAACGGATTCTCTTGCGATGCCCTCATCGCCGCCAATTAGCTCGACAAAAACATCTATAGAGCTTGACTTAGCAAGTTCTCTTGCATCATCGAACCATTCGAATTTATCTAATGAAACACCGCGATCGCGAGATTTGGAGCGTGCATTAACTGCGGTAATCATAGCCGTTTTGTTAAACATATTAATAAATGCTTCTTGGCGGCTTTCCACCAATTTAACAACGCCTACGCCTACAGTGCCTAAGCCTGCAATACCAAGTCTTAAATTGCCCACAATATTATCCTTATGCTGTGAATTCGACTCATATTCTACTAAACGCTCTATTCGTGCAACCTTGTATTAGCATTTCTCCATAACATTTTATTCAATATTTAAAAATGTCAAAAAAAACGTCAGAATAATATCTGACGCTTTGATTTGTATATACCTTATGCCCCATAAATGACCGCTATTGTCAATTTTCGCTGAACATTTTTTTAATATTTTTGGCAGCTTGTTTAATGCGTTGGCGGTTTTCGACCATGCCGATGCGAATATAGCCTTCGCCAAATTCGCCAAAACCAATGCCTGGTGCGACGGCTACATCGGCCTTTTCCAATAGTAATTTAGAGAATTTTAACGAGCCTAAATGGGTATATTTCTCTGGAATTTTTACCCATGAAAACATGGTGGCTTTTGTGGGTTCAAACACCCACCCTGCCCTGGTAAAACTATCGACCAATACATCGCGGCGGTTTTTATATAAATTACGCACTTCGGAAATATATTTTTCTGAACCCTGATTATCGGGCCCATTAATAGCCGTTGCTGCGGCAACTTGAACTGGGGTAAATGCGCCATAATCTAAATAGGATTTAACCCGCGTTAGAGCGGCGATTAGCCGTTTATTGCCAACGGCAAAGCCCATGCGCCACCCTGCCATTAAGAATGTTTTGCTCATCGAAGTAAATTCGACCGCGATATCTCTTGCGCCTTCGACCTCTAAAATAGAAATGGTTGGTTTGCCATCATAATATAGCTCGGCATAGGCAAGGTCTGACAGGATATAAATACCATGTTGTTTGCACAGTTTCACAACTTCTACATAAAAATCCATATCAGCGACATATGCTGTTGGATTTGATGGGAAATTAAGCACCAAAACCGATGGTTTAGGAATAGAATGTCTAATGGCTTGGTCAATATCGCGCAGCATCGTTTCGTCTGGTTTTGCTGAAATATGACGCAATGCGGCACCAGAAATTAGAAAACCAAAAGAATGAATGGGATAAGTTGGATTGGGTACCAATACCACATCACCAGGCGCTGTTATGGCCTGTGCCATATTTGCAAAACCTTCTTTTGAGCCTAATGTGGCTATAACTTCTGTTTCGGGGTCTAGCGTTACACCAAAGCGGCGTTGATAATAATCTACTTGGGCTTTTAGCAAGCCCTTAATGCCCTTTGAGCTAGAATAACCATGTACTTTTGGTTTTTTGACCGTCTCAATCATTTTATCAATAATATATTGCGCGGGTGGTTGGTCTGGGTTGCCCATACCGAAATCTATAATATCTGCCCCTGCCGCGCGTGCATCTTGCTTTAGTT
>JABSRY010000350.1 GCA_013214985.1 Hyphomicrobiales bacterium | reverse complement strand
GCATTGCCATAGGATTTAATAAAAACACCCTAAACCGCGCGATTTTAGAATGCTACCTACAAACCGTAGAAGCTGGACAGGCGGTGGTTGTATGACGCAATTAAAGATTGTTGCTGCAGCCATACGGTTTGAATTGCCATATACAGACAACCGCCAAGGCGTAGGTGAGCCATATGTGATTATTAGCCAACCACCCCCTGCCCGCCATTGCACCATGATAAACTTAGCTTGTGACAGGTTTAAAGACATTCGATTTAAAGCGGTTGACCAAGGTTTTGTGACCAATGAAGGTAAATATGTAGATCGAGTAGAAGCTTGTAAAATTGCTGTGGCAGCCAAACAGTTTAAAGATCCAAAAATCTCTGAATGCACTTTGTTTAGCGAAGATTTATTTGATATAGCCGGCGTGTTTTTTATGAGCAAAACGTCAAACCGCGATCAAGAAGTTTATTGGTCGGAGTTGAGCAATAAAAGAACGGGCGGTGGTAAATGACAAATAGAAAACAATCTATATTAGTAGGTGAAACACTATCGGATGATGAATTACTTGAATTACTTCACAATAATGGCGTTGAAGTTTGGGTCGAATGTCCTGAGTGCAATGTATTGCTTGGACAGGATAAAAACTTAGACGTGGATACTTGCGATAACTGCGAGGAAAATCAATATGACTAAAATCACTGATCAGCAAATCAATGAGGCAATGCAAAAATCATTCGGCCTAAAATCGAAAGTCAATTGGGTGGAAGCGCTTAGTATAGATGCTTTCTGCATGGGGTTGATTAAAGAATATAAGATAGAGCTTATGGATCGGCGGGGAACTTGGGTAGTTGATCATTTTGGTAAAAACAACACATTCAGTAGTGAAGATGAAAACCTTAATCGCGCAATTCTTCTAACATACCTGAAAATCAAGGGGGTGGAATTATGAACATTGCTCTAACCAATCTTCAAACGCATATTTTCAGAAGATTTAATCGAGGTGCAAAATGTCCATAATTTCTGAATTAGAGAGTTATTGCAAAAGTAGAATAAATGGCGTTGAAACTTTAATACTGACGACTAAAGATGCAAAAACTCTAACGCAAGCAGCAACGGCAGAAGAAGTTTATTCTGATGTTTTAAAGAAAATCAGAGAGTTTAAGATAAAAAGCGACGTTTTTAAAATTGCCAAAGCTTGGGCAAGTGTTGATGGTCGTGATTTTGAGGAAAATGAAGAAGGATACTTGCGTGATGCCGAAGAACTTTTAAGAAGGGCAGAATTATGACCAAAATTGAATGGACAGACGAAACATGGAATCCCGTTGCAGGGTGTAGCATTGTATCACCAGGTTGCACAAATTGTTATGCCATGCAGATGGCAGCAAGATTAGAAGCCATGCACGTAGAGAGCTATAAAGGCTTAACGCGCAAAAGCGGTGGTAGAACAATTTGGACAGGTAAAATAAACCAAGTAAAAAGCGCATTGGCCAAGCCATTAAAATGGAAAAAGCCGCGTATGATATTTGTAAACAGCATGTCAGACCTATTCCATGAAGAAGTATCTTATTGGTTTATAATTGCCGTCTGGACGATAATGGAGCAAACGCCCCAGCACACATATCAAATTTTAACCAAACGACCTAGACGAATGAAAGATGTTCTTGAAAAGTTCAATCTACCTATTCTCCCCAATGTTTGGCTTGGCGTAAGTGTTGAGAGTGATGAATACAGGAAACGCATAGAGGTTTTAAGCACAATCCCCGCCGCAATAAGGTTTGTATCGTTCGAACCGCTATTAGGAAATATAGAATACCCAGATCTAAGAAAAATAGATTGGGCAATTGTTGGCGGCGAAAGTGGCCCTAACGCCCGACCAATGCAACAACGATGGGTGGAGATTATAAAACTTCACTGTGAAATTACAAACACTGCATTCTTTTTCAAACAATGGGGCGGCAAAAACAAAAAGAAAGCCGGGCGTTTGCTGAATGGCCAGACCTATAGCGAAATGCCAATCATTAAAGATTTGGCGGTGGTGGTATGAATAATCTAAACCCCAACAGTGACCGCATAAAAACCCGCCACCTTCAAAACCTCATTGCGCGCAAGCATAATGGTATTGGTTGGTGTTTAATGTTTGAGCTTGCCAACAGCTTGAGCCGTTTGAAAAGCCGCGCCGATGCATTGGCGGTAGACCTATATAAAAACAAAATCCACGGTTATGAGATAAAAGCCAGCCGTGGTGATTGGTTAAATGAGCTAAAACACCCTGAAAAATCAGCCTACATAGCCCAATATTGCGATTATTGGTGGATAGCCGCCCCAAAAGGAATGATAGACCCTAACGAGCTACCAAGAGATTGGGGCCTTATAGAATCCACCAAGGCGCAATTAAGAATAAAGGTACAAGCCCCCATGTGCGATAAATTGCCAACACCTACTGCACTCATCGGCTCTATGTTACGTAATTTACACAATCAACAACAATACCCACATAGCGACATCCCCGCATTTGCACTAAGGAACGATTTTAAGCCACTAAACATTTGCGAAAATTACAAAACACGTAGTGGACGCGCGGTTTTCAATTTAAATTATGCCCCTCAAATAATACACCGAACCACAAAGCTAGTTGGTAATTTAGATACATGGGATGGACACCAAACCTATTGGTTCGAAAATGGCAAACATGATGTTATCGGCAGTAATAGCCCATTAGATTTATTCAAGGCGGTGGTAAAGTGAAAAAATCATTCTGTGAAGAATTCAAACAATTATGCAATGACATACATGCTACCAACATCAAAAAGGGTTTTTATGAAAAACCAAATAGCTTTGGTGAAAATATAGCACTCATTCATTCTGAATTATCAGAAGCTTTAGAAGCAGATAGAAATAACAATCCACCATCCAATAAGATTCCGGCCTATTCATCGATCGAAGAAGAACTAGCCGATGTTGTCATTAGAATAATGGATTACAGCGCTTATACAAATTCAGATTTATTTGGTGCCATTATTACCAAGACCAAATATAACCAAGAACGCGATTTTAAACACGGAAAAAAATATTAGCGATAAAAAATCTTGCCAGAAACGAGTATATAAATATATAATATCGATTTTTTACTTGGGGGAATTATGACGATAAATCTAGATAAAAACGCTGAAAAAAAACTGAAAAAAGAACTTAAGAATATTCTAGTACAAGCAAATGTTATCTGCGGTGATAGATTGGATGGCGGCACCATATTTGGCATGTTAGGATTAGATACTGCTATTTTTCAAAACAAAAAAGATAAAAATAAAACATATTTGAAAGACTTTATAAGTGAAAGTCCAATGTATTATTTCTTTAATCAACAATTGTCCGAATTTATAAGGCAACATAACGAATACGACAAAGACGCAGAAACCAAGAAATTATCGGATCTTAAGGGACTTGAAGACATTAACGATGTTGTTGATAATTTGGTTACAGATTTCAAATCATTACCTTGGTCTTATTCTCTCCTTTTGTTTTTAGATGATAGTTTAACAGAATCTTTTAAAGGTATGAGTGCTATAAACGTTACAGACAAAAGAATATCATTTATAAAAGTAAATGAAACATTTTGTAAAAATTTTCCTCAAATCAAAAAGCGCAAAATAGGATTATTTGTTAGTGACGAAACGGCTATAAAAATAGATAATTACTGCATACAGATATTTGAGGATGG
>JABSRY010000035.1 GCA_013214985.1 Hyphomicrobiales bacterium | reverse complement strand
TGCGGCATATGGGCATTGGGTTGCTAAAGCAGATGACCCACAAATTTGCCTGCGTGACGAAGTTGGCAATCATGTCAGCAAAGGGGCATTAGTGCGCGAGGATTTAAGGCAGTTTGATGCCCTATTCATGCGCCAAGACCCACCTTTTGATATGGCCTACATTACCGCAACTCATATTCTAGACCAAATTAAAGACGATGTTCTAATCGTTAATGATGCCAGCGAAGTACGCAATGCGCCCGAAAAAATATTTGTTTTAAAATTTCCTGATCTAATGCCCGAAACTCTAATAACCCGCTCGCAACGCGAAATTGAGAATTTTAGAGAAATACACGGTGATATAATTGTTAAACCACTATATGGCAACGGCGGTGCAGGTGTGTTTAGGCTCAAAAAAGATGATAGCAATTTAGCATCCTTGCTTGAGTTGTTTTTTGCTCAAAACCGCGAACCATTAATGATTCAACCCTTTTTGAAGGATGTAAAATTTGGTGATAAACGCATTATCTTAGTCGATGGCGAAATTGCAGGCGCCATTAATCGCGTGCCATTAGAAGGGCAAGTTCGCTCTAATATGCATGTGGGCGGCAGACCCGAAAAGGTGGATATCACCGCAAGAGATCGCGAAATTTGTGAAGCATTGAAACCAGAACTAAAAGCCCGTGGCTTAATCTTTGTCGGTATTGATGTCATTGGCGATTATCTGACCGAAATTAATGTAACATCACCAACAGGCATTCGTGAAGTCGAAAAGTTTGATGGCATCAACATTGCCGAAATGATTTTGGATGTAGTCGAGAAAAAGCTCGCCAAATAGAGTCAATTTCCAAATGTTCTTATTTTGTTCTTGACTTGTAATTTTTGATATTATAGGCTCGCCCCATACTTATATTGGGGGGACAATAATGGTCGCACACATCAAAACGGTTACATTTTTGGGCACAGAGGCAATTGCAGTAGATGTGCAGGTGCAAATAAGCTCTGGCATGCCAGCTTTTACAATTGTTGGCCTGCCAGATAAGGCCGTCGCCGAAAGCCGCGAGCGGGTAAGAGCTGCACTTGGTGCGGTGGGCTTGGCATTACCGCCAAAACGCATAACCATTAATTTAGCACCAGGCGATTTGCCCAAAGAAGGCAGCCATTTTGATCTGCCAATTGCATTAGGCCTATTGGCCGCGGCCGATGTTATCCCGATAGATTATATTAGCCGCTTCATTGCTATTGGTGAATTATCGTTGGATGGCTCAATCGCAAGGGTAGGGGGTAGTTTACCAACCGCTATGTTTGCCAATAGCCATGGTCTAAGCCTTATTTGCCCCGCAGCTTGCGGGTCAGAAGCCGCATGGGCGGGAGATGATTTTGAAATTTTGGCACCGCATAATCTTATTAGCTTAATGAACCATATTAAAGGCGAACAAGTGTTGGCAAGGCCGATTGCTAGCGTCCAACAAGTGGATGATGATTTACCCGATTTGCGTGATATTAGAGGCCAAGAAAATGCCAAAAGAGCATTAGAAATTACCGCCGCAGGTGGGCATAATTTATTAATGGTTGGCCCACCAGGTTCTGGCAAATCGATGCTTGCATCTAGATTAAGCGGTATTTTACCAAAGTTAGAAACTTCTGAAATGCTAGAAACTAGCATTATCGCAAGCGTAGCAGGCAATTTACCAAATGGGCAAATTACCAATGTTAGGCCTTTTCGAGCGCCGCACCATAGTGCGAGTATGGCTGCATTAATTGGCGGTGGTTCAAAACCCAAACCAGGTGAAATATCTTTAGCACACCGAGGTGTGTTGTTCTTGGATGAATTACCAGAATTTTCGCCTCGGGTATTAGATTCGCTCCGCCAACCGCTAGAAACGGGTGAGGTATTGGTTTCTCGGGCTAATTATCATATCAATTATCCTGCAAAATTTCAGTTAATTGCAGCTATGAATCCTTGCAAATGCGGTATGGCAGGTCAAGTAGGGCATGTGTGCAAACGCGGTGCAAGATGTGCTGATGATTATCAAGCCCGCCTATCAGGGCCATTGTTAGATCGTATCGACATTCATATCCATGTCCCTGCTGTCAGCCCACAAGATTTAAGCCTGCCTATAGCAAAAGAAGGCAGCTTTGAAGTGGCCAAGCGGGTAACGGCAGCACGTAAAATTCAAGCAGATCGATTTAAGAATATGGGGTTAGACATTTTAACGAATTCTGAAATTTCACCTCAACATATTGATGATTTAATTAGAATAGAAGCAAATGCGAAGAATTTATTGTTAAAAGCCGCCGATAAACTATGCTTAAGCGCACGTGCTTATCACAGAATAATGCGGCTTTCTAGAACCATTGCGGATATTGGACAAAGCGAAAATGTAACATCAATACATATTTCTGAAGCCCTCAATTATAGAGGCATGAGTGAACTTAAGGCAAAAGCTGCATAAGTTATTAATTTTATGGTTAGTTTTTTACTAATAGAAAGAATTTAATAACTAATTTGAATTAAACTTGATTTTTAATAACAATAGGGGCTTTACGCCATAATATTTCTGTTTTGAATAATAAAGTTTAATGATGCAAAGAAATTTTTCTAGAGAATATTTTGAAGATGAAGCTAGTGACACGAATCTTAGCGAGGTCATTAATGGCGCCCCAAACGGGTTCGATACCCTCGACAATCTTATTTCTTATGTAGATGATGGCCATCAAAATTTAGGAAATGCATCCCATATAGACGTTGGATCAACGCAAGAAAATAGTAATCAAGATGATTGGGAACTTGGATTTTCCTATTTTGTAAAAAAAATCACATCGCGTAAATTTTTAATTTTCAACTTGCTACTGTTATTTTTAAATTTAGCATTTGGCCTATATGCCCATATGTATTTGGAACAAATGACAAATTTTCTGTTACTTGTAGGCATGGGGCACACACTTATTTTTATGTGTCTAAACCTATATGGTTGGGAATATCTAAATCGGCAAAGAAAAATCGATAGATTATCAACCCAAAAAATAGCAGAAATCGCGGTCGGTTTAGAAAAGAATGTTGATTATCTAAGTATTGAAAAGTGGGACTTGGAACAAAGCGAAAAACGCTACAGAGGCCTGGTTAATACACAAAGTGATATAATAATAAGACAAGATATTGAAGGAAAATATACCTATGTTAACCGTGTTTTTTGCGATATTTTTGATATGCAGAAAACCGAAGTCCTAAACAGGCGAAAAATTATCCCGGTTGTTGACGGTGATAACACATCAATTTTTCCTGAAATTACGCAGCCGCCTTATAAAGTACAGCGCATCCAACTCATTCAAACCCGCTTTGGTCTAAAATGGTATTCGTGGGAAGAGCGCGCGATCTTTGATAAAAACAAGCGTATTACCGAAATTCAATCGGTCGGACGTGATATTACAGCCTACAAAACCGCCGAAAAAGCCATCGAAGTGGCGCGTGACCAAGCCGAATCTGCTAACCGTGCAAAATCGATGTTTCTTGCAACCATGAGCCATGAAATTAGAACCCCAATGAACGGCGTATTGGGCATGATTAATTTACTGATGGATACAAATTTAACACCAGAACAGCAAAATTATGCCGATGCGGTTAAAACATCTGGCGAAAGTCTATTATCACTAATCAATGAAATTTTGGATTATTCAAAAATTGAAGCAGGCAAATTAACATTATCACCGCATAAATTCAATTTACATAAGTTAATTCAAAATGTTACCGAACTATTATCAGCACGCGCAATTGCAAAAGATATTGAAATAGCCTCTCGGATAGACAGTTCAGTACCAAAATTTTTGGTCGGGGATGAAAAGCGAATAAGGCAAGTTTTAGTAAACATTATGGGTAATGCCATTAAATTTACCGAAGTTGGCGGTGTATCGATCGAAGTCGAAGCGAAAAATTCAATAAACAAAAACAGTGAAGATGTTGTCTGTGACTTACATTTTATAATCAAAGACACAGGCATCGGCATAAATGAATCCGACCAAGTCAAAATATTTGGTGAGTTCGAGCAAGCAGATGGCACCCATTCACGCAGGTTCGAAGGCACGGGGCTTGGTTTATCCATTTCCCAAAAAATCATAAAAATGATGGGCGGAAAAATCGGCGTAGAAAGTGTCTTAGATAAAGGCTCGTGCTTTACCTACAATTTGCTTTTGCGTACCAATCACAAAGAAATTGAGCCACAAAAAGACACGCAATTAGAAAATCATCATTTTGTAATATTATCAAAGCACGGCATTGAAATTGGCCTAATTCAACAACAATTAGACCAAGCACAAGCAATAACAAATGTTGTACATTCGAGCGTCGATATGCTCGAACATATTGAGCATGCCAATAAACATCAAGCAGCGCATGTAACCATTATTGCAGATGCAGAACTTGCAAACGGCGAATATTTAATAGAACTCGAAAAGTGCGAAAAATTGTGGCAAGGCACGCCACTACGCACCATTATTTTATTGGCTCCAAGAGAAAGAAGAAAAGTAGAAGATTATAAGCAAAATTATGGCTTTGATTTTTATCTAATTAAACCAATTAGGCGCGAGTCTTTGTTTAATATAATTTTATGTGCCCATTTAAAAATGACAATTGCCGATATTCCTGTCGTCGAAAATAATAGACAGCAAATATATAAAAACCTTGTGATTGGAAAAAATGGTGAAATCATCAACAATAATGTTAAGGTTTTAACGGATCAAGAAATTCACCGATTGGCGATAGATAAACAAAAACCAGTTAGCCAAACCACACAACAATTAGCCACTACAAAACTACCAAAATCAAAAGATGAGCCTGAGTCAAAAGAGTATATCAATATCTTATTGGCAGAAGATAATCTGATCAACGTAATGCTCGCAGAAGCTTTGCTAAAAAAATTGGGTTATAAATGTCATCATGCCGCAAATGGTAAAATTGCGGTCGAAATGTTAAAAGCAGCAGATGAAAATACCTATAAACTTATTTTAATGGACGTGCACATGCCAGTGATGGATGGTCTGCTAGCCACACAAGAAATTCGTAAATTTGAAAACCCAATTAAGGCCAATATACCCATTATTGCGCTCACCGCCAACGCATTTGATGATGATAAAAAAATGTGCATGGGTATCGGCATGAATGAATATTTAATTAAGCCGCTTGATCAAGCGCGGTTTGAAGAAATTATTAAGAAATTTACAGACGATGAAACTATTAATACCAAATAGTTTAGCTTAGAGTTTGCTTTTTCGGGCTAGTTTTCTTACTATTTAGAAAACTAATTTCTATAAGCGACCCAAGCGAAATGACAGCAACTATAATTGCATCTACGGATCTTAAAAAACAAGATAAAACGAAGCATAAAATCACCCCGATGATGCAACAGTTTATGGAAATCAAAATTGCCAATCCGAGCAATCTACTTTTCTTTAGAATGGGCGATTTTTACGAATTATTTTTTGACGATGCTGTCGCCGCTTCAATGGCATTAAGCATTACCTTAACCAAACGTGGCAAATATAAAGGTGTCGATATTCCGATGTGCGGTGTACCAGCTGTCGCCGCTAGCGGATATTTACAAAAATTAGCAAAAAAAGGTTTTAGGATTGCCATAGTCGATCAGCTAGAAAACCCAAGTGAAGCCAAAAAACGCGGGCCAAAATCTATCGTTAAGCGCGGCGTTGTCCGTATTGTGACAGCAGGCACATTAACCGAAGACAGTCTGCTCAACGCACGGTCCAATAATTTTCTTTTATCCATCACGCCGAACCCGACATTATCCCAAGAAAACCACCACATGGTAGCGGTTGCTTGGGTCGATATTTCTACAGGTAATTTCGCCTGCGAAACTATGATGTTGGCCGATGTAAACTCAACAATTGTAAGGTTAGATGCCAAGGAAATTGTATATACGCGCAGCTTAGAAGATTTTGTTGCAGAGTTTAAATCGCTAAAAACCCCAATTGACCATTTGGAATTGTGGACAGAGCATGGCGCAATATTATCCGATATCGGAATAGATAAATTCGATAGTCAAACCGCAACAGATAATTTAATAACCTATTTCAATTTATCCGATATAGTCGAATTGGGCAACTTTAACCGTTCAGAATTAAGCGCACTCGGTGGTCTTTATAATTATATTCACGATACCCAAAAAGGCCAAATGCCGGTTCTCAAAAAACCCGATCAGCACGAAATAGGCTCGTCATTACTAATAGATGCGGCCACTCGTAGCTCGTTAGAAATTTTAAAAACCCAAACTGGTGATAAAAAAGGTTCCTTGTTAAACGCCATTGATCGCACCGTAACAGGGCATGCCGCCCGTTTATTAGCATCCAGATTGTCATCCCCACTAACCAATATTGACGCCATCAACAACCGCCTAGATATGATCACATGGTTTTTAGAGCAAAGCCACATCATACGAGATTTTAGAGAAATTATTAAAAGCCTGCCAGATATGGAGCGGGCATTAGCAAGAATAGCCATAGGGCGCTGCGGCCCAAGAGACCTAACCGCTATAAGAACAGCGTTTTTAAAAGCCCAACATGCAGAGGCACTATTTTTAAAATCAAATAGAGAAGCATGGTCAAAAGACCTATCGGCAGCAATTAATAACCTAAATCTAGCCCATTGCACCTTAAACCAAAAACTAATTGATTGTCTAAATGAAGATGTACCGCTTGTCACGCGCGATGGTGGGTTTATAAGAGATGGCCTTCGCCCAGATTTAGATGAAGCCCGCCAACTTTCAACCCAAGGGCGGCGATATATTCTTGGGCTTGAGCGCAAATACAGTGAACTTACCAAAGTAAAAAACTTACGCATTAAACACAATAATATGCTCGGCTATTTTATCGAAGTAACTGCCTCTAACGGCGATATTTTGCTGAACGAATTTAAACAAGATTTCATCCATCGCCAAACTATGAAAAACGTCGTGCGCTTTACCAGCGTAGAATTAGGCGAGTTGGAGGTAAAAATTTCATCTGCAGCCAATAGATCGCTTGAAATAGAGATGGAAGAATTTGATAAATTGGTAGAGGCAACCACAAGCTTTGCGAGCAATATTAGTGCATTGGCAAATGGCATGGCCGAGCTTGATGTCGCGTCGGCGCTTGCGCTATTGGCGGGTGAGGAAAATTATTGCCGCCCTAAATTAGACGATAGCCAAATATTTGACATACAAAATGGCCGCCATATTGTGGTCGAGCAAGCCTTAAAACAGCGCAATGAACCCGCATTCATCGCCAATGGTTGCTTATTAAGTACGGAAGTAAAACAAGCAGATGCAGCCAGAATTTTACTTTTAACTGGGCCAAATATGGCGGGTAAATCCACCTATTTAAGGCAAAATGCGCTTATTGTTATATTGGCACAAATGGGCAGTTTTGTGCCTGCCCAATCGGCGCATATCGGTATTGTCGACAAATTATTTAGCCGTGTTGGCGCCGCAGATGATTTGGCACGAGGCCGCTCAACCTTTATGGTCGAAATGGTCGAAACCGCTTCGATATTAAATCAAGCAACTTCAAAATCCTTGGTAATTTTAGATGAAATTGGCCGCGGCACAGCAACTTATGACGGGCTTTCAATTGCTTGGGCGACAATAGAACATTTGCACGAAAAAAACATTTGCAGGTCTTTATTCGCCACCCATTACCATGAATTGACGGCATTGAAAGAAAAACTAAAACACCTAAAAAATGCAACCATGCGCGTCGCAGAATGGAACGGTGAAGTAAGGTTTTTGCATGAGGTACGCAAAGGCGTTGCCGAGCGGTCATATGGCATACATGTTGCCAAATTAGCAGGGCTTCCCGAAGCAGTCATCACCCGCGCGACCGAGGTATTAGAATATTTAGAAAAAAATGACACGGGTGACATTAAAAAAGATATTATAGACGATTTGCCATTATTCAACTATCTTCGGCCTAAATCATCTAAAGCCGCGGCAGACCCAATTGCCGAAAAAGTAAAGTCGCGTTTGTTAGAAATAGCACCAGATGAATTAACCCCAAAAATTGCTTTAGATCTAATTTATGAACTTAAAAACCTTGCCACAACAAAACCATAGGTTTAAATAGATGCCCAAAAATAAACCGCACAAACTTAGCAAACGAATTAATTACCGTAAATCTAGCCGCATAATGGCCAAAAATTTTATGGCACATGTTGCCGATAATTTTGTAAAAATTATTAATGATAATGGCGGTGAATATCGAAAAGATGAACAAAAAATTCGGGCATTAATGTTAACCAGAGCCCGCGAAATGTTAGCCGAAGTTCATAAAGATGCTTATAATAAGCTCAATGAAACGGGCAAAGGCACTCAATGTGCACGTACTTTATCGGCTTTTCAAGATGGTCTAATTTCCGCACTAATGAAATTGGCCGAAAACCACGTTTATGTTCAAGCCGAAATGTCAGAAAAAGAGCGCATAACCGTTGTGGCGGTTGGCGGCTATGGGCGCGATAGTTTAGCCCCACATTCTGACATAGATTTACTGATGCTCGTGCCGTTTAAAAACACCCCAAGAACCGAAAATATTATCGAATATATTCTATATTTCTTATGGGATTTAAATTTTAAAGTTGGTCATGCGGTTAGAAATGTTAGTCAGTCTATTAAGCATGCACAAACCGATATGACCATAAGAACTTCGATTTTAGAAGCGCGTTACATATACGGCAATAAAAACCTGTTTATCGAATTAATGGATCAATTTTCTGAAAAGGTTATTAAGGGCCATGCCGAAGAATTCACGGCAGCAAAGCTGGAAGAACGCAACAAACGGCACGAAAAGTCTGGGAAGTCACGTTATTTGGTGGAGCCAAATATAAAAGACGGCAAGGGCGGCCTGCGTGATTTACATACATTATTTTGGATAGGCAAATATATTTACCAAGTAAGGCGCGCTAGCCAATTGGTTGAAGCAGGGGTTTTTACCGAAAGTGAATATCGCGCCTTTAGAAAATGTGAAGATTTTTTTTGGTCGGTAAGGTGTCATTTACATTTCTTGGTCGGCAGGGCAGAAGAACGCATATCATTCGAGGTGCAAGAAGAATTGGCAGAGCGATTAGGCTACACCTCACATGGTGGGCTTCGGGCGGTCGAACGTTTTATGAAGCATTATTTTATTAATGCCAAACAGGTGGGCGATTTAACCCGTGTATTTTGCGCGGTGTTAGAACAGCAAGAAATAAAACAAGACAATGTTGCCCAGCGCATCTTGGCCAAGTTCCGTACCGTCAAAATAGACGAAATAGCAAAATCGCGGTCATTTTATGTTGAACATGGGCGTTTAATCGCAAAACACGACAATATATTTACCAAAGATCCGACAAATTTAATTCGTTTATTCTACCTGATGGATAAATATTCGTTATTTGCGCACCCCGAAACATTAAAATTAGTCAGCCGTTCTTTGCGGTTAATCGACAATAAGTTAATTACCAACCCTGTTGCCAGTAATTTATTTTTGAAGCTTTTATGTTCTAAAAATAACCCCGAAATTAATTTACGAAAAATGAATGAAGCAGATGTTTTAGGCAAATTCATTAAACCGTTTGGGCGCATTGTCTCGCTAATGCAGTTTAACATGTACCACCATTATACGGTCGATGAACATTTGCTACGGGCAATCGGTGTTCTATCGTCTATCGATGCGGGTAATGAAGAAGAAAGCCACCCAACAGCCCACAAAATTATTGGTGAAATTATTAATAGACGCGCACTTTATGTTGCTGTTTTTATGCATGATATAGCCAAAGGACGGCGCGAAAGCCATTCGTTAGCGGGCGAGAAAGAAGCCCTAATTTTATGTCCACAATTGGGTTTATCTGATGCCGAAACAAAATTAGTTGCATGGTTGATTAGAGACCATTTATTGATGAGTGAGGTTTCTCAAACACGCGATATTTCTGACCCTAGAACCATCGAAAATTTTGCCGAAAAAATTAAAACAGTAGAGCGTTTACGCTTATTATTGGTGCTAACGGTGGTCGATATAAGAGCCGTCGGGCCAGGAGTTTGGAATGGATGGAAAGGCCAGCTATTACGCGATCTTTATTACCAAACAGAAATTTACTTAACTGGTGGCTCATCTCAAGAAAACTTTCTCGACCGAGTTGAAGTTGCAAAAGAATTGCTTAATGATGCATTGAAAAGTCTACCCAGCCATAAAGTGAATAAAAAACAGCGGCTTGAGTTTATTAAACGGCACTATCACACCTATTTACTGCATGTGCCCATCGAAAACCAAATTAAGCATGCCATTCTAATTCAAAAAGCCGATAAAGAAGGCTTAGCAACCAGTGTTTCTAGCGACGCATTTTTGGAAATGACCGAGATTAACGTCATCGCTGCCGATCACCCGCGCTTATTGTCTATCATAACTGGCTCTTGTGCAGCAATGGGCGCAAATATTGTTGGCGCCCATATTTATACCACTCGGGATGGCATGGCATTAGATTGGGTGCAAATAAAGCGTAAATTCGAAGAAGGCAGAGACGAGAAACGCCGTTCAAAATCTATAACCGATACGATAGAGCAAGCGTTAAAAGGCGATATTCATTTGCCATCCATGCTAGAAAGGCGCCCGCGTAGAAAACAAATAGAGGCGTTTAATGTAAAACCAAGCATATCGATCGCTAATAACCTATCTGATAAATTTTCGGTAGTCGAAATTATTGGGTTAGACAGACCTAAATTATTATATGATTTAACTTGCGCGCTTTATCGATTAAAACTAAGCATTGGGTCGGCACATATCTCCACCGTTGGCGAAAAAGTAGTCGATGTGTTTTATGTAAGAGATTTAATGCTGCACAAAATTGTCGACGAAGCACGCCAAGAAAATATTAAAAAGACATTATTGTCAGTATTATCTGATGATTGAGAATAGAAGAATAGGGTTAAAATGAAATTCGCCAAAGATGCCTTCACCGTTGGTGGAATGACCATGTTAAGCCGTGTATTGGGTTTTGTACGCGATATGCTCTTAGCCGCCGTATTAGGCACAGGCCCTATTGCCGAAGCTTTTTTTGTTGCATTTCGTATTCCTAACTTGTTTCGTCGTATATTTGCCGAAGGGGCGTTTAACTCGGCATTTATTCCGCTTTATAATAAAAAATTAGAAGAACATGGTGAGCAAGCAGCCACTAAATTTGCATCCGAAGCGATGAGCGGCTTAGTGTTGGTGCTGTTATTGCTTACCGCTATTTTTGAAATATTTATGCCATTTATGCTCGGCGGTATTGCTTGGGGCTTTAAAGGCGATACCGATAAATATGCCTTGGCGGTCGAGCTAACCCGCATCATGTTCCCTTACCTTATCTTTTTATCGGTTATGGCGCTTATTGCAGGGGTGCTAAACAGCTTTAAAAAATTCGCCATAGCCGCATTGGCACCCGTATTGCTAAATATCGTTTTAGTTTCATGCTTATCCGTTTTAATTTTTATTAATTTCGATAAACAGGCAGATATTAGCCGCGTATTGTCTTACGCGGTTACCTTTGCGGGCTTTGTGCAGGTTGCAGCGCTTTGGTATTATTGCAAAAAACAAGGCCATTTACCTTGGTTTGTAAAACCCACCTTTAATGCCGATATGAAAGCGCTAGTTAAACTTGGCGTGCCAGGCATAATTGCGGGGGGTATTACCCAAATTAACATTGTAATTGGCACAGGCATCGCCTCGGCATATGCTGGCGCGGTGTCCTATTTATATTATGCGGATAGGCTTTATCAGCTACCATTAGGGGTGGTTGGTGTGGCGGTGGCGGTGGTTTTATTGCCCAGCTTAACGCGGGCATTTACCGCCAATAACCAATCCGAAGCCAATGATTTACAAAATAGAGCATTAGAATTTTCAATGATGCTAACCATCCCCGCCATGGTCGCGTTTTTATT
>JABSRY010000349.1 GCA_013214985.1 Hyphomicrobiales bacterium | reverse complement strand
TAAATCTGGATCACTTTTTGCAAAAGTAAAATCACCTAATTTAATATCTGCCATAAGGATATCATTCCTTGTGAGAAACAAATTAGCAGGTTTTACGTCCCTGTGTGTTATTTTATTTTTACGTAATACTTTAAATGCTTCGCTTATACAATATAAAATTTTTATGGTTAACAAAATTGGAATTTATTGGCAGCAAATTTGCAACGCAATGATTGAAAGTCTCAATCAGGTGATATTATGCAGATCAATAAAATTCAAAGTTCAAACCCTAGTGATTTTAATTCACATCACCAGCGCGAGCATGAAAACACAGGCAATATTTCGCCAAAAACTCAAAAAAACGCCCCCACAAAACAAAAACCAAGTCGCGCATTAATTGTTACGCAACCTACTGAATATAAAAGAGTTTCTAATTTAAAAAGAAAAACAAATTCCGAGTTTATTGCACAATATATTGATCAATCTAACAACAAAAGACAGCGTGGTTTCATTGGTCGTAAACCCGCTTCACAGGTAAAGAAAACCTACGAAAATTCCTATAATATTCTAAACAAAGCAAACCAAAACCACCTAAATAAAGTTGTTTAACTTAATAAGTTTATATGCACCATTTTGGGAATAGTATTAATATGAAACACATTTTTGTATTAATTTGAGACAAATTAAAATTAAAGTTTTTTATTAATCTTATAGACCAATTGCAACCCCATCTTTTCTAGAATCGGACGCTCCTGTGTATAAAGTCTCATCACCTTTAGTATTATAGACTTTAATCGCTTGCGCCCCACCCCATGGCATGTCCACCTCAAACAAGATATGGCCTTTATTTTTCAAGCCCTCACAAACATCTTCAGACACTCTTTTTTCAACACCAAGCTTAGAGCCCTTCATAAATATCCGAGGAAAATCAATAGATTGTTGAATATCCATGCCATAATCAATTATATTACTCAGAAAAAACGCATGCCCACACGGCTGATATGCCCCGCCCATTACACCAAAACTAAATAATAACGCACCGTCTTTTTCAACCATTGCTGGTATAATCGTGTGCATCGGGCGTTTCCCAGCTTCAATCTCGTTCGGGTGCCCTTTTTCAAGCGAAAAGCCCGCACCACGGCATTGCAATGCTATCCCAGTTTTTACCGTCACAATGCCAGTGCCAAAATGCTCAAAGGTAGAGTTTATAAAACTAATCACATTGCCCGCGTCATCGGCAACGGTTAAATATATCGTATCACTCATTGGCAAGTCGGGCAAAATATGCGCATCTACTTTTTTATCCAAATTAATCTGCTCAGCAATTTGCGTTGCCAATTCATCACTCAATAAAGCATCAACAGGCACATCTGCATATTGCGGGTCAGCAACATATTTATCGCGCAGTGCATAGGCAAACCGCGTTGCTTCCATGTGCAAATGATAACGCTCCGCAGAATCAGCTTCCAAGCCGCTCATATCAAATTTAGCCAAAATATTTAAAAGAATTAAAGCAGTAATCCCGTGCCCATTGGGCGGTATTTCATATATTTTATGGCCTTTATACATCCCGCTTATCGGTTCGACATATTGGCCTTTATAGCTTTCCAAGTCATCCATCGTCAGCAAACCATCTTTACTGTTTAATGTCGCAATTATATCCTCCGCAATCTCACCTGTGTAAAAACCATCACGCCCCTGCTCAATAAGTTTTTGTAATGTGGCCGCCAATGCAGGAAACTTGTAAAAACACCCCGCCTTAGGCGCTTGTCCCTCTATCAGCAAATGCGCTCTTGCCCCCACGTCCTTATTTAACCGATCAACCACACTCGACCAATCCAACGCCACGCGTGGCAAAATAACAAACCCCTGTTCGGCTAATTTCTGTGCGGGCTTTAACGCCTCGCTTAAGCTAATCGTACCATAATCATTTAATAACTGATCCCAGGCATCAATAGCCCCTGGCACGGTTACAGCCTGAGCACTATCTGCTAATATTTCGGTAAGTCCTTGGGCTCTAAGCGCATCGGCATTGGCCTTGCTGCCCGCATAACCAGAGCCATTAAACCCAATAATTTTTTTACCACTAGGCTTCACCAAAGCAAAACAATCACCACCAATTCCGGTAGATTGGGGCTCAACCACACATAAAACAGCAGAGGCAACAATAGCAGCATCCACCGCGTTGCCACCATTTTTCAAACAATCTCTTGCTGCCATGCTTGCAAGCGGGTGCGATGTCGCAACCATCCCCTCGGTGCTATAGGCAACAGATCTACTGGCTTCATGAAAGTTTCTAGTCATATATTTTTCCCTAATGCTACATTACAGCATCAAAAACAAAATACATGTCATAATTATTGATATGTTTTAGCCCTACAAAAACAATACGCTGGTTTTTAAACCCGATAATACAAATTCAACCGAAAGTGCGGCTAATAACATGCCCAATAGGCGCGTTGCAACATTGGTCATTTTAGGCGTAACCACCTTCTCAAGTTTATTGGTAAATCTAAACATAATAAAACAGGTCAGCAAACTGGTTAACATTACTAAATAAACAATAATTTGGCTTTCAATATGCCCTTCATATTTACTCATAAGCAATATAATAGCTGCGATAGAGCCTGGGCCCGCTAAAAACGGCACTGCTAAAGGAAAAACCGCAACATCGTTGACATCTTCTTCGTCATTATCATCGTCATCGCCACCATGCGCATGCACATTATGTGCGTTATTTTCGGCATCAACTTTTTTGGTGTTTTTTCTGCGCCGCTCCGTGCGTTTTTCAAACAGCATATCCACCGCAATTAAAAAAAGCAGCAAACCACCCGCAATTTTAAAGGCAGATAAGCTAATGCCCAATATTGAAAGTAAACTTTTGCCACCGACAGCAAAAATAGTCAAAATCATGGTTGCAATAAAAACCGATCTAAAAGCAATTTTCGATTTTTCTTTATTGGTTTTACCATCTGTCAATGTCATGAAAAATGGCACAATGCCTATTGGGTCAATAACTACAAAAAATATTGCAAATGCAGGAAATATAACCGCCGTTATTTCAGCCCAACTCATAAACACCCCTTTTATTCTTACTTATAACTTAGAATTTTTACTAACATTTCAACAAGCCTAGCCTAAAGCCAAAAAAAAAGAAAGACGGCAAAACCATCTTTCTTTTAAACCATTTAAGCTTTTAAAAACTAAACTATAGTTCTTCAGTCGCTTTTAAGATTTGACGACCACGATATTGACCAGATTTAAGATCAATATGATGCGGACGGCGAAGTTCGCCACTGTCTTTATCTTCAATATATGTAGGTTGCTTAAGCGCATCGTGTGAACGGCGCATACCACGCTTAGAGCGGGTGATTTTGGACTTTGGCACTGCCATGGTAAATACTCCAATATTTATATCAGCTCAAAGCTAGATACTGTTCTGCAAGAACATTGTTTAAAAAATTGTCGCAGAAAAAATAAGAGAATATAATCTCAAGACAATTAAATCATGAATTTGCGCTGTTATAACGCGCAATAACTCAAAAATCTATATCTTTCTTCAATTATTCAAAAATATATACCGATTATTTTCTATCTTGCGCAATTTAACGGTTAACAATCCATATATATTTATAACATTCATCAAATTATTGCACCTTATTTAATTTTCTGCAATAACATAGCATACTTATTATACAAGGGGTTTTCAATGGCTTTGGTTCAGCTTAACGCTTCAAATTTAAAAG
>JABSRY010000348.1 GCA_013214985.1 Hyphomicrobiales bacterium | reverse complement strand
TGTCCAACGCAAATAAGAAACGCCCGATATCATTACCAGTTGAAGGCAGTTTTTGAACGCCAGACACAGGGCGATCACCGTTGGAAATATCACCAACGGCAAAGCCTGTTTTTGTAGCAAGATCAAGCGTAAGAACTTTCACTGAACAATTTCCAATTCAGGTTTATTAGCTTTAAGACGCGCTGCTTTTGCTGCCTCGATGCCTTTAGAAAAGCCATTCTCCCAATGTTCAAAGATGTTTTCACCTTTTTGATATGGATTAGTTGCATCATCAGGACTTAAATGTGCAGCACGATACCCCGCGTCATAAGCCGCTTTTTCAATGGTATCGTCACTTGCTTCTTGTTTTTCGCCAAATAAATCTAATTGACGTAATGCATCGATGCCAACAAAAACCATGTAATCTTCGATTTGATGAAACATCATTACAACATCTTCATCTTCCATACTCATGAGTTTGGTGATGAAATCCAAAACTTTTAAACTAACACCATCATTCTTCATTTCTTTACGAATGGTGTCATACTTGCTTTTGCTAGCGTTTAAGTTTTTCTTGGCATTTTGCATTCTGCCAAGTAATGCCAAAAACGGTTGTTGTGTGATGCGCTCTGGGTTGTTTTCTAAAACGCTTATTCCGTCTTCGCCTGACGGAATGTCATTCATGCTTTTTGCCATCAATTTTTCTCCTTATTGTTGATGATTTCGTCATTTGCCCGAACCAAGCGTTTAAAAGCTTTAGCCCGAGCAATTTTGTTAAGCTGGGAGGGGTGATTTTCCGCTAAATAAGCAGTCACAGCAAAGTCGATAAAAGCAGAACTGTCATTATCAATTGCTCTGCCGTGTAAACGCGCTATTAACTTCTCATTTTGCATGTCTCACCACTCCGCAGCCAGAATTAACGCAATACAAATTTCATAAAATTAGGTGATAATTGATGCTGCTTTTCTCTGTTGTGTTTCCTTAAAGGCCAAAAAGGAAAGAGCTTTAAACATTGTGCAGCGGCACATTTTTTAAGGTGTTATTATCGACCACCATACGAGAATTTTACGCCCGATCATTCGACCTTTGCAGGTAGGTCATAAAAATCGTTGGGCGTTACGTTGCCTTTAGTGACGTCAAATATTTTACTAAAAATATCAGCGCCTGGTTTTCTGTCACCGTCCAAGTAGCGCGTTATTGTTCTTTTGTTTACGCCAATTTCATCTGCAAAATCCGCCCGACTAATATCAGCTTGAGTTAACCACGTTTTTAATTTCATATTGACAATTGACCATATTGGACATTATTAGTCAACATTTAAATACCCGTATTGGTCATTTATTTTAAGACCGTTTTGGACTAAACTACTAAAATGAACAATATTAAAGAGTTGAGGTTGTTGAAAAAGTTATCTGTGCAAAATTTAGCAGATAAAATTGACACGACCGTTAGACAAATATATCGCCTAGAAAAAGGTGAAAGAAATTTAACGCAAGATTGGATGGTCAGGCTTGCGAAGGTTTTAGAATGTGAGCCTGCTGATATTATAAGTGATGCCACTACAAACATCCTACCAGAAGGTGCTATACCAATGCCTAGCGGTTTTGCTTTGTTGCCTGTGTTGGGTGCTGTACAGGCGGGCACTTGGCTTGAAGTTGACGATCAACAGGTTGAAGTATGCGATTTAGAACATATTAAAGTACCACTGGTTGCTGATTATAGTGCTGATAAACATTTCCTACTTAAAGTCATTGGCGATAGCATGAATAAAAAAATACCAAACGGTTATTATGCAATTTGCGTATGTGCCGATGGTGTTAATAATGGGTTTCCAAGTGTGGGTAACATGGTGGTTGTTGAGCGCACCAGGTTTAACGGCTCGATGAAAGAGGTAACAATTAAGCGATTTAAGGTCGTTGATGGCCGAGATGTATTAATACCAGAGAGTTATGACGATAAATACAAACCTATCTACCCAGACCAAGAAAAAGACGAAGGTACAGAAGTTAAATTTGTCGCCAAGGTGGTTGGAACTATTGGTTTTGATCTGTAATCAAAGCCCGCGCCAATGGCGCGGTGTAGGAGTTTTGAGTCAATGAATACTAAAACAGAAAATAAAAAGTGGACATAAATGGTTCAGCGGTAGTAAAATCCAAATATCAGGATATATGAACAAAAGAATTAACCCTATACCTCTTAGGGTATTTACATTTTAAAAAATTAACATATATATTAAGTAAATCGAAACTCTTATGGTTGAAAATAAAACGAAGAAGAAGGTAAAGCCTCTTAGGAAGCCTTTAAAAGGAGAAATGTATGAAGTTGTTTTTACAGATAAATTCAACCGAACTTTCGACCAAATAAAAGATTCTATAAGCAGTGATGCTGAAAAGAATAATTTAAACAAATGTTTGAAGCATATTGAAGAGTTTGCAAATTATGGACATTCGGTAGTTTGTAACCACCAATTTAGAGATGAAGGGCTTTATACGGTGGATAAAACACAAATACAGTTATTCGCAGCAAAGGATGGTAAGGGTAATATACGCATATATTGCGGTATCGAAGTCAAAAACAAAAAGGCTTTGCCATATTTTTACTTAGATGAAGTGCTAAAAAAGAAACAACAAAAGCCCATCAAAGGTTCTCTGCAACATATTGCAGAAAGAATTGCAAGAAATAGGAGAAATTAACATGGAAATTAAAGAATTATTACAAGCGGTAGGTTTGGATTATGATGCTGATGTAGCAGCCGAGGAACTTATCTCTAATATTCATTTATTGATAATCCGAGAAATGAATTTGAAAGGTGTCAGTAAAAAAGAATTATCGGATAAAATGGGGAAAAGTGCTTCATATATCACCCAATGCTTAAACTCAACAAGAAATTTATCTTTAGAAAGCGTTGCTAAAATACTTTTTGCTCTTGATAGTAAAGTAAAGGTGACCACTCCATTTTTAGAGGCGCAACAACCTTCATATGAAGTCATTCTCTCTAAATTTGACGAACAAAATGAAGATGAACTAGAACCTTTATTATCAATTGATTTCTACGAGTATGATAACGAAGGTAGACGTCGATTTGATAAATACGACAATGACAACATATTCAATCCATTTGAAGCTAAGTGTGCATAATGAGTGAAATAAAAAGTAATGTTGAAGCATATAACGATATAGTTGAAAGTGCAGAGTTAGCAGAGATTGTATTGACTGACTGCGTTTTCAATATTGACCCAAGTTATCATAAAGAAAAAGGCGACAAAAATACTGGTCTTAAAAATTCGTTTCACTGCACTATTGTGGATTTCTATTTTTCTAATGAAAAAGGATTTCTTTCAGCAGAGATGAATTGGGTGTTAACTATCAAAAAAGGAAATAAACATCTCTTAAAATGCTCTGTCACTTATGCAATAATGTATAGTGATGTTATTGATCTTGGGGATGGGAGGGTTGAGGTTTATGAAGCTTTCATTAATCGTGTTGGTAAATTTGCAACTTATCCTTATTTCAGGTCAATAACTTCTCACCTGGGTAATGAGGCTCGGGCGGGAATACCCATTATGCCCATCCTGAAATAAATTTTTGTCATTTAAAAGCCTCTTTATTGGGGCTTTTTTACGACCAACCGCCCAAGTGGCGGTTTTTTTGTGTCTAAATTTCCAATTCTGAATGGTAAGCGGTTTTCCGCTCCCACCTTTTCCTTGATTATTTTAGCTGTTATATTCTTCATCTAATATATTGTTGAGGA
>JABSRY010000347.1 GCA_013214985.1 Hyphomicrobiales bacterium | reverse complement strand
GTTGCTTTCAATGGCGCTGATTAGTAAGCCCTTTGCATCATAGGGGTTGGATGGCATAACCACCTTAATGCCCGATACATGGGTGAAAATACCCTCGGGGCTTTGGCTATGGGTTTGCCCACCACGAATACCACCGCCACATGGGGTGCGTACCGTAATATTGGTCGAATATTCGCCGCCGCTTCTATAACGCAAGCGAGATGCTTCGGATACGATTTGATCGAACGCAGGATAAATATAATCTGCAAATTGAATTTCGGCAACGGGGCGCATGCCGTTAATGCTCATGCCAATGGCGGTGGCAATAATGCCATTTTCGGATATAGGCGTATCAAACACCCGCTCGCTACCAAATTGTGATTGCAAGCCATCTGTTGCTCTAAATACACCCCCAAAATAGCCAACATCTTGACCAAAAATCATAACATTTTCATCGCGCTCCAACATGGTTTTTTGAGCCGATAAAATGGCTTCTAACATATTCATTTGTGTCATTTTACAACCCCAATTCTTGACGTTGGCGGATAAGGTTTGGTGTTATTTCTTCAAAAACATCTTCGAACATAGTGGTTACATCGGGTCTATCGCCCGATTTTAAGGTGCCGTAACTTTCGGCTTCTTTATAGGCTTTTTTAATGCGAATTGTATATTCTTCAACCAATGCTTCATGTTGCTGCTCTGACCATTCACCAATATGAATAAGATGGGTTTTTAACCGCTCAAGCGGGTCGCCTAACGGCCAATGTTTTTCTTCATCTGCGGGGCGATAGGCGGATGGATCATCCGATGTGGAATGGGGTGCAACGCGGTAGGTGAAATATTCAATTACTGTGGCGCCATGGCCAGAACGGGCACGTTCTGCTGCCCATTTAGTAGCTGCGTATACGGCCAAAAAATCGTTACCATCTACCCTTAGGCTTGGTAAACCAAACCCGATGCCACGGGCAGCAAAGGTGGTGCGCTCGCCCCCTGCTATGCGTTGGTTGGATGAAATAGCCCATTGGTTATTGACAATATTTAAAATAACTGGCGGGTTGTAAGTGGCTGCAAAATTTAAGGCGCTATGAAAATCTAACTCGGCCGTGCTGCCATCGCCAATAAATGTGGTGGCTAACTGTTTGCCTTTTTTGCGGGCTTCGGCCATTGCCCAACCAACTGCTTGGCTAAACTGCGTGGTTAAATTGCCTGAAATAGAAAAAAAGTTTAACGCTTTTGAACTATACATAATTGGCAGTTGGCGGCCTTTGCAATTGTCTTTAACATTAGAGAGGCATTGGCACATCATATTTAACAATTTTTCGCCGCGTGAAATAAGCATGCCTTGGTTACGATAAGATGGAAAAATCATATCGTCTTTCTCGATCGCAAGATTATGCGCGACGCTTATTGCTTCTTCGCCAGTGCATTTCATATAGAAAGAAATTTTGCCTACACGGTGCATAAGCTGCATGCGGTCATCAAACATGCGGGTTAGTTGCATGTCTTTTAGGCCTTGAATTAGGATATTGGGTTCGATGTTAATGTTCCAATCACCAACAGCTTGGTTGTCATCATCTAAAACGCGGATAAGGCCATAGGCAAGGTCGGTAATATCGAATGGTTTGCAGGTAGGCTCGGGGCGTTTTGAGGCGCCTGCTGGTGGAATATAAACATGTGAAAAATCATTTTTTTCGCCTGGGCGAAACGGTGGTTCGGGCACATATAGCCCGCTATGTTTGCCAATGTCACCAATATGGCTATCATTTATTGTTTTATTGCCCATTTTACCCTCAAAATTTTGAATAATTATATTATAAGACATAATAGCTTACCTATTTAGAAATTGCTTCCCTTTTAAGCGGTAAATCGATATGCTAATTGAAACTAAATTATGAAATATATCTCTTTATAGGAACATAATATTGAAAATTACGCAATTAGATAAAAATATTCTTGAAATAATGCAAAAAGACGCAACAATATCCATATTGGATATTGCCGATATGTTGGGTTCATCTAAATCGGTCTGTTGGCGGCGCATTCAAAGAATGACCGAAAAAGGCGTGATTAAAGAGAAGGTAACTTTGCTAGATGCCGAAAGCTTAGGTTTACGGGTTGTGGTATTTGCCAATGTTAAGTTAACCAGCCATGGGCGTAAAAATTTAGCAAATTTTATGACACGCATTAAGCAATATCCCGAAGTGGTGGAATGTTACACCATGATGGGGGGGATAGATTTTTTGCTAAAAATCGTAGTGCGTAATGTTAAAGAGTTTGAGGATTTTTATTGGCACCAATTATCACAAATTGATGGGGTTCAAGAAACCAGCTCGCACATCGCCATGACAGAGGTAAAATTAACCACTCAATTGCCGTTGCATAATTGCGAAACAGCCGACTAGTCAAACATATTGATAATTCTATAAAATCTATTGATTAGACAATAGTTTAATTTATGGGCAGTTTGTAGACCAACATCATTGGGTTTTGGTTTATGTTTTCTGCGGTTAAATATTTTAATAAAACTGTTTGGTTTATATTATTTGCAACATTTTTATCTAGATTTACATTTTTAATGGTCTGGCCATTTTTGGCGTTAATTTTGCATAATAAATTTGGTATGAATGAATTTGAAATAGGTTCATTTTTAGCGTTGGCGGTTAGTATTGGGGTTTTCACAAGCTTTTTTACGGGCAATCTATCTGACAGAGTTGGCCGCCGAAAAATTATTATCCTAGGCTTAATATTGACCACAATAGCTTTGTTTTTATTAGGCAATAGTGATGAATTGTTGGTTATTTTGGCGGCTACTACATTACAATCTATCGCCCGCGGCATGGTGGAAGACCCAAGCCGTGCTTTAATGACAGATATGATAAAAACCCGCGAGGCAAAAGATTTAAGCCTACAATTGCGTTATTTTATGATTAATGTTGGCGCGGCATTTGGCCCCTTATTTGGGGTTTATATTGGCATTGGCGGCAAACAAACATCTTTTTATTTTGCAGCGGCAATATATCTGCTTTATTTATTGGTGGCGCTTATTACATTTAATATCGAAAAGCCGTTAACCAAAACAAAAGCAGGTCAAGACCAATCATTTAAGCAATTGTTTAAACTGCTAAAAGCCGACCATGCATTTCTTATTTTGGTATTTGCGATTTTTCTTAGTAATTTAGCTTATGCACAAGTAGACGCTGGGTTAATACAATATTTACGGGTCGATAAGTTTGAAGATATTGCCATATTATATGCGTCATTATTATCTGTTAATGGCATGACGATTATTATTTTTCAGTTTCCAATTTTAAAATTATTGGAAAATGTGAACCCGATGAGAAAATCGCTTTATGGGGTTGTGTTATTTATTTTTGGGTTTATGGCCTTTGCCGCATCGTCCAATGACATTAGATGGATGTTATTTGTTGCCATGTTTATATTAAGCATGGGCGAAGCTATTTTGTTTCCGACGATTAACATTTTAATCGATAGAATGGCGCCTG
>JABSRY010000346.1 GCA_013214985.1 Hyphomicrobiales bacterium | reverse complement strand
TTCCGAGATCAAGTTACAGATAATTTCCGTATAATATCACATCAAGACTTTCGGGTCTTGGAGTGAGGCGTGTATAAAATACACTTAAATTCATATCCATGCAACAACGCCCATATAAGTTGTTAAGTCACAGAATACCCGTATTATGCTAAAAATTTTGTTAATTTTGTTAGACTAGAAATTTGGTAATGCTTGAAATTTAATATAGATTGCGATTTATGATGCATTTGCTCTGATTTTATGATATATGTAGTATATGCTACGTTAATGACAGAGTGAGTATTTTTGTGAAGGCCTTAATAAATGAAGAAACTAGTGATGAGCTTGTATTGGCTAAAGCGGTTTTAAAAACCGCGAAGGCGCTTGGTTTAACTCAAGAAGAACTTGGCCAAATATTAGGCCGTGACCGAACATCTATTGCGCGGGGTGTTGACCCTGCTAGTAAATCTGGCGAGTTGGCGCTTTATCTTATTCGGTGTTATCGATCTTTATTTGTTATTGTTGGGGGTGGCGCAGAAAATATTAAGCATTGGTTTGCTACAAAAAACCGCCATACAAATGGTGTGCCTAAGGAACAGGTGAAAAATATTCAGGGCCTTGTACATGTTTTAGAATATTTGGACGCGATACGTGGGAAAATTTAGGGCACTTACCGAACAGGTGATTAAAGCGGCCATTATACCCAATATGAAGGGTGTGATTTGGCGGGTTGTTGAAAGCCAAGCGGAAATTGCGACGCTTGAACTGGTTGATACACTCGAAGAGCAAGCAACTTTAGAAGAATTGCTCGAAAAATCTAAACCGCCACTTGTTGATAATGACCAAACACTGGATTATTTGCTGACAACGCCGTTTCGATATCCGCCATTAAAGTGGGGTTCTCGATTTGGGCAAAAGCATGAACCTAGCCTGTTTTACGGCTCTGAGAATATTAAAACTGCCTTAGCAGAAACGGCTTATTACCGAATTTTATTTTGGAATGGTATGGAAATAGCGCCGCCATCTGGCAGGCTAAAAACCCAACATACAATTTTTTCGGTTAAATATAAATGCGCTGAAGGGTTATGTTTAAACCGCTCGCCGTTTAAAGAATATAAAGATCTATTGCAGCACCCTCAAGATTATAGTGCGCCGCAATGGCTGGGTGGGGTTATGAGAAAACTTGGGATAGATGGGTTTGAATTTACGTCTGCGCGCTGCCCTGATGGGGGGGGGGATATTGCGTTTTTTACGCCAGACGCATTTGCATCTAAGCGGCCTGAAGAGAAGCATAATTGGATATGTGAAACAACGGCGCTGCATGTTATGTTTAGTGGGCTTGGGGCGTTAATTAAATTTGGCGTTGAAGATTTTATGGTAGACGGCGTGTTGCCTTTTCCTGCAAGTTGATGAATTGTTTGGCTAATCGGATGCCCAATTTAAATATGCATGAATGGCGGCGTTTCTAGTATCGGTAATATTTGGCTCATTTAGATTACCTTTATGGGCTTGTTTGAATATGTTGGTAAGCGCCTCTGATACTATTTCGGCGTGTCCATGATCTAAATTACAGGGGTCTAGCTGAATATAGCCTAGTTCTACTTCGTGATCGCGGGCAATGATTTTTGGCTCATACGACGATAATGCCAAGGCGATCGCGCCTGCACTTGCGCCTAATGCGGCGGCATCCACTTGAATTTTTAACCTATCCAATGGATTATGGGTAACATCTGGGTTTAATGTTGCCTCGATGCCTTTAATGCCATTGCAGGCTTTTAGCCACAGTGTTAATGCGGCTTTTTCTTGTTGGCGAATGGCCTTATGGTCGCGTGTTTTCCACGCCGTTAGGGCTGCCATGACGCCGTAAATGCTTTCTTTGCCAATTTTCATACCACGGGCAATGCCCCAATTTTGCATATAGGCGGCTTTTACCAATTGCTTGTTGCCTGCAACGATGCCTGATGTGGGGCCACTTAGAAATTTGTGCCCAGAATAGATGACAATATCTGCACCATCGTTTAGGAATTTCTCTAAGTCATATTCAGAAGCGGCATCTACAATTACGGGTATATTGGCCTGATGGGATATTTCGCAGAATCGTTTAAGTGGAATTTGACCATATTCGACGACATGATGAGACACCACATATAGGGCGGCTATTACACCGTCTTCTATAGCAAATTCTAACTGGTGATCGAGCACCTGTGTGGATTGACCGATGATAGAAACTTCGGCACCCGTTAGGGTTATGGCTTGTTCTATTGACGCGCCATAATTGCATAAATGCCCCATTTGCACGGCTACTCTATTTTTTTGACCATCAATTTGAGGTAATTTTTCAATTAGGCCGACATTTGTTTTTGTAATGCATGCAGCTATAGACATGGAGATGCCTGCAGATGCTGAGGCGGCTATAAACCCTGCTTCTGCGCCTGTTAAGTCTTGAATGACCAAGGATGCTTTTTGTTGTAATTCGTGCATGTTTACAAAATGGGGCATAATTTCGGCTGCGGCATTGATGGCTTCTTTTACTGCCATTGATGCGCCTAGGCCTGTCATTGTGCCATTTACATTAATAATGCGCGTAAAGCCATTATCGTCATAGAAGCTCCAATTTACTTTTGACATTTAGGCACCCTCTGGTTTTACAGAAACGATTGCTTCGATTTCGACCGTAATATTGTTGGGCAGTGACCCAACACCAAGTGCTGACCGTGCATGAGGGCCTGCATCGCCTAATATTTGGCATAAAAAGTCGGAACAGCCATTGATTACGGTGGGGTGTTGCTCAAATTGTGGGATGGCATTGACCATGCCTAATAATTTAACCACCCCAGTTATTTTTGACAATTCGCCAAGCTCGGCTTTTAGTACGGCAAGGATGTTAATGGCCACAAGTTTAGCATGGGCTTGCGCTTCTAGCGCCGTTACCTCGGCGCCGACTTTTCCTTTGAGATATTGACCATCCGCGGTGACGGGCCCTTGACCTGAAACATAAATTAGATCGCCAATACGTTTTGCATTTCTGAAATTTCCGATAGGGTTTATCACATCTGGCAGATTGATAGCCAGTGCTTGCAACCTTTGTTCTGGGGTTGGGGTGGTCATTTAAGGTTTCCGATCTTATGGCATGCTGCGGTTTGTTGTTGGCTAATCTTTACATGAGGCGGGAGCTGATTTTTGCAAATGTCATCTGCATATTCGCAGCGTGTTCTAAAAACACAGCCTGACGGTGGGTTTAAAGGGCTGGGTATATCGCCCAGTAAAATTTTTCGGCTGCGTGATATGGTAGGGTCTGGCACGGGTACTGCTGATAATAAAGCTTGGGTATAGGGATGTGCGGGGCTTTGATAAACTGTACTGGCATTGCCTTGCTCGGCAATTTTGCCCAAATATAAAACAATAACTTGATCGCATAAATATTCGACAACCGATAAATCATGCGCGATGAATAGAATGGTTAAATTGCGTTTGTCACGCAAATCTTGCATTAAATTAAGAATTTGTGCTTGAACGGAAACGTCTAATGCGGACACGCATTCATCGGCTACTATAAACTCTGGGTCAACCGCTAACGCCCGTGCAATGCCGATGCGTTGTCTTTGGCCGCCAGAAAATTCGTGCGGGTATCGGGTCATATGGTCGGCATTTAAGCCGACTTCTTCGAGCAGGGACGCCACTCTTTCTTTTCTATCGTTGCCTGTTTTGCCAATATTATGTGCAATTAATGCTTCGCCTATAACATCGCGAATTTTCATCCGAGGGTTTAT
>JABSRY010000345.1 GCA_013214985.1 Hyphomicrobiales bacterium | reverse complement strand
ACCCAATCAATTTTCATAAATTTGTAAAAGATTAATTCGAATATAGAATATCCGCACGTTTTTTAAACGCTTCGGTGATTTCGTTTACGCCAATTTTAAACGCGGCTGCTAAGGCTAAACGCAGTGCAAAATTCTTCATTTCAATTTGAATTGTAAAAAGTGCAATACAGCCTTTTGGATGTTCAATAAACTGCCAATCATTGCTTAAGTTTTTAAGTGGGCCAGAGTTAAGCTTTACACTTATCCTCTTTTGTTTTTGGTTAATTTGCACTTTTGAGATGAATTTTTCGCTAAAAACACTATATTTCACCCCCATTTCGGCCAAAATTGGTTCAATTTCACCCTCGTTTTGAGTGTTTTGGTCTATTTTTTGGCGATTTAGCACCGTTAAATGGCTGCAATTGGGCAAAAAAAGCGGGTATTCTTCAATATTTTTAACCATTTCGTAAACTTTTTCGACCGAATATGGGAAAAAAATTTCAGTATTATGCTTTGGCATGAGCTACCCAACTATATTTTCTTGAACCAAATATTTGCAAGTTATATATTAAACTTTGCCATGCGGTTTTTGCGTAATTCTGCAAAATCCTCACCAGCATGATAACTGGAGCGCGTTAACGGGCTTGCTGAAACCATCAAAAACCCTTTAACTTTTGCTATGCGCTCGAGGCTTTTGAACTCTTCTGGAGGCATAAAGCGTATAATTTTATGATGTTTGCGGGTTGGTTGTAAATATTGACCAATGGTAATGAAGTCGATTTTTGCAGCGCGCATATCATCCATAACTTGCAAAATTTCTGGGCGTTCTTCGCCTAAACCGACCATAATTCCTGATTTTGTAAACATGGTTGGGTCTATTTCTTTGACCATTTGTAAAAGGCGTAAAGAATGGAAATAACGTGCGCCTGGGCGGACTTTTAAATATTTTGAAGGCACGGTTTCTAAGTTATGATTAAACACATCTGGCTTGGCCGCAACGACAGTTTCGATGGCGCCTTCTTTGCGTAAAAAGTCAGGTGTTAAGATTTCGATAGTCGTTTTGGGGCTGGCTTCACGAATTGCTTGAATAGTCTCAACAAAATGTTGAGCGCCGCCATCTTTTAGATCATCTCTATCGACAGAAGTAATAACCACATGGTTTAGCCCAAGTTGCATAACGCTTTGACCAACATTATACGGCTCTTTAATATCAAGGGCTTTTGGCATACCTGTGCGGATATTGCAAAAGGCGCATGCGCGAGTGCAAGTGTCGCCCATAATCATCATGGTTGCGTGTTTTTTGCTCCAGCATTCGCCGATATTTGGGCAGCCTGCTTCTTCGCAAACGGTTACTAAGCCGTTATCACGCATGATTTTGCTTGTTTCTTTAAACACGGGTGAGCCAGGTGCTTTTACCCTTATCCAATCTGGCTTACGCAAGATAGGAGTATCAGCCTTTTTAGACTTTTCGGGGTGGCGCGATTCGGCACGTTGTGCGGCACCAGCCTTGATTACCTCGGATGAACTGAGTTGGGTAGCTCTATTATCTAACAATGTCACCATATTTTTCAAACCTTTAATAGATTGAATGAAAACTAGCAAATAAATCGATTTCCTGCAATATAACTGAAATATTTTAAGTGGCAAATCATTTTACTTCAATAGGCAGAATCTTTCTAATATTATGCAGCATATGTCTTAAAAATTTATATATCGAGTTAATTTCGGGAGATTCTGAATTTATAATCTATCGTTACTGTCTATATAAAGCGCGAATTTGTTTAATGAGTCATCATATTAGTGCCATAATAATTAAATATAGCTTTTGACATTATGATGTTAAATGATTTGCAGTTTAGGGGAACAAAAATGAATAAAAATAATTTTGTTGGGTTGGTATTTGCGGGCGCTTTATTATCTATAGGCATTGCTGCTTCTGGGTTTTTTATTAGCCAAACAATATACAAATCTAAAGTTGGTATTAACATAGCCGAAGCAAAAGGCCTTGCCGAACGGCGAGTAACCTCTGACCGCGCGAACTGGGAAATTAGGTTTCTTGTAAGTGGCGGTGCAGATACGAATATCGCTAATTTATATAAGCGGTATGAGGCAAGCCAACAGACTATTGTAAAGGCGCTAAAAAAAGTTGGGTTTGCTGATAAAGAAATTACGTTAAACGCGGCTAAATACCGAGGAGAAAATTTTAGAAATGATGCAAATATTATCGTTGATAAATATTTTTCTTTATCGGGTGGTATTGAGATCGATACAGATAAAGTAGCGTTGGTTGGTTCGGCACAAACTGAAATTAGCAAATTAATTGCTGAAGGCATTAGTTTAGATAGTAGACCGCCATCTTATAAATTTACAAAACTAAACGAAATTAAGCCCGAAATGCTAAAAGAGGCTACTCGGAATGCACGAATTGCTGCCATGACATTTGCAGAAAATGTCGGTGCTAAAGTTGGTGGTATTAGAAGTGCAAGGCAGGGTGGTTTCAACATAGTTGATGCGGGTGCAGAATATGGCGACCGTAATAAGATTGAAAAAGATGTGCGTGTTGTAACCACCGTTAGTTTTTATATCGAAAACTAATTTTGGGTTTTGACCATGTGTTTGTTATTTTATTTGAACTTATAAATATCGTGTTTTAAATTGCATTTTGAAAATGAATTTGATATACGATATTTAACGTTCAACCTGCTCTGAATTTACGTTTCAGCTCGCATAAGGAAAATAACATGACACAAGTCAGTTTAACTGGTGAAAATTCGCCTGCAATTACTGTTACTGCTTTATATCACTTTACAAAATTGCCAGATTATAAAGAATTGCGCGACCCGCTTTTAGAATTTTTAAAATCGCAAAACATTAAGGGTACGCTGCTTTTGGCGGAAGAGGGCATTAATGGCACTGTAGCGGGTACCGCAAACGCCATTGTAAAATTACATGAATATTTACGGGCTGATGCACGGTTCGAAAAAATGGTTACCAAAGAATCGTTTGATGAGAAAATGCCGTTTTACCGTACTAAAGTTAAGCTGAAAAAAGAAATTGTGACCATGGGTGTTACAAATATTGACCCTAATGATATTGTGGGTACTTATGTAAAACCACAAGATTGGAATGCATTAATTGCTGACCCTGATGTTATTGTGGTTGATACACGGAATGATTATGAAGTTGGCATTGGTACTTTTAAAAATGCACTAGACCCACAAACAGAAACTTTTAGAGAATTCCCTGCTTTTGTTGACCAAAATTTAGGCAATGCTAAGGGTAAGAAAGTTGCTATGTTTTGTACGGGTGGCATTAGATGTGAAAAATCGACCGCTTATTTGAAGCGGCGGGGCTTTGAAGATGTATACCACCTTGAAGGTGGCATATTAAAATATTTGGAAGAAGTGCCAGAAGAAGAAAGCCTTTGGGAAGGCGAATGTTTTGTATTTGATAGCCGTGTTGCGGTGAAACATAACCTTGAAAAAGGTAAATATGACCAATGTTTTGCTTGTCGGATGCCGATTACAGAACAAGATAAAGACAGTGAGTTTTATATTAAGGGTATTAGTTGCCACCATTGCCATGACAAAAAAACCCGCGCTCAAACCGCGCGGTATACACAGCGTGAAAAACAGATTGCTTTAAGTGGAAAACAGGGTGAAGCTCATATTGGTGGTGATGTTGAGCAAACCATTTTGGCGCGTCGACTGCAAAAAAACAACCAAAAAGAAACCGATAGAGTTAGAGAACAAAGCTAGGATTGGTTTTGGGTGCGTTCTA
>JABSRY010000344.1 GCA_013214985.1 Hyphomicrobiales bacterium | reverse complement strand
GCCACCGCGCGTTGGCCAATCTTTTCCCTTCACTCAAGCTTTAGATCGCGCTCACTGGAATACAGGGGTGTTTGGGGCAAACGAGGTTGGTCAAGGCGGCATTACCTATCATCAATCCAACAAATTAGCTCTAATCAACCCGCGGACGCTGTTGCCGACCCAAATTTTGTCGGTTGAGTTGAGGTCGGTGAATTTAAAATTTTTGATTTTATATTTATCGGGTTGGCTGTCTAGTAAATGGTGGCGCAATACGCCGTTTAACAAGCCTGCGCTCAGGGGCGGGGTATAAAACACGCCGTCTTGTTCTATAAATATAGTGGTATAGCTGCCTTCGGTAATGTTACCTTGGCGGTTACAAAAAATCACTTCATCAATCTTATCGGATGGAAATTGTGCCTGCATACGCTCGCGTGCTTGATCCAAAATTAGGCGTTTGGTGGTTTTATGACGGGTAAATACATTGCTTTTCTCTAAAACAACTTCAGAAAGCGCCACATTATAAACAATGCCATTGTCATCGAGTTTAATTTCACTATGGCCAATTTCTACTAAACCAGATTTAAACAGCAATAACCTAATCTTATATTGCTTATCGCCCGTCAGCTCTTGGCCATAATCCAATAAATCTTGTTTCACTTGGCTGCGGTTAAATTTAAAATTAAGCGCATCCGAGCTATTGCATAATCGGTCTAAATGCTCAGATAAATAAGCATATTCACCGTTAAAATATAGGCTCTCAATCAGTTGAAAATCATTCTGCAAATCTTTGATGAATTTCATCTTAAGCAAGGCTTCTTCATATTCATCTTCAGCAACGCTATCATATACAATGCCGCCGCCAATGCCCAACTCCTACTTGCTTGGGTTGGTCTTAAGCAGGGTAAGTGTTCTAATCGCCACGTTGAAATTCACATCGCCATTTGGCGCTAGATAGCCGATAGAACCGCAATAAACACCACGATTTTGGTCTTCAAGCTCGTCAATAATCTCCATCGCGCGAATTTTGGGCGCACCCGTAATAGACCCGCAGGGGAATAAGGATTTCATCATGGTCGGAAAGCCAATATTGGGGCGCTTTTTAGCATGAATGCTAGTGGTCATTTGAAACAAGCTCGAATAAGTTTCAATATCATAAAGTTGCGGCACTTTAACGCTGCCAATTTCGGCAATGCGCGATAGGTCATTGCGCAACAAATCGACAATCATTAGGTTTTCGGCACGGTTTTTAACATCTTTATAAAGCCATTCTTTAAGCGCTTTATCTTCTTGCCTAGATTTACCGCGCGGCGCGGTGCCTTTCATCGGTCGAGCCGATAAATTATCATCCTCAAGATTAAAAAATAATTCGGGCGATAAGGAAAGAATCGAAAAATCATCAAAGCCTAATAGCCCGCCCAATTGCGTGGGTTGCGATTTTTTTAAAGCGGCATATAACGCCATTACATCGCCTTTAAAGCCGAGTTCGACTCTAAAAGTATAATTAGCCTGATAAATATCGCCAGCATTTATATAATCTTTTAATTTTGCAATTTTATTGCAATAATCCGCTTTATTTTCGAGCGGTGTAATGCTTTCAATCGAAAATTCGCCATGGATATTATCTCTATAATATTGCTCAACAGCCGCGGCGTTTAAAAATTGCGGGCATCTAAATAGGCCAAATTTAAGCAATGGTAACTTGCGGTCTTTCGGCATTAAATCTATCAAACAACTTTCAAAACACAGGCCAGCTTCATAAGCTATAAAACCCGCTGCATATAATTGCTCTGTTTGGCAAATTTGCTCTATTTCACGTAATTTATCTTCAAGTTCGCTTGGTTCGTCGCATTCGATAATATATTGAGGGTCTATAAATAGGTTTGCAGCGCCTTTAATAGGCGGGTGGTCTAATAATATCTTGCAATCTTGCATAACAAAACTCACCTAAACTCGCATTACTAATCTAATAATCCGACTTTTACTTTAATAATCGCGGCCAGGCCTACTTTTATAGCCAGGAAAATACCAATTATACCTAATTGCCAAACCTCGTATTAAAAGGCAAGTCGAAAATCCTGCAATCGCTGCATAATTTTTATCAATCGATAACTCAATTAACACGATATAGGTTGTACTGCCTACAAAAATGGCCGTTAAATATATTTCTCGGCGCATTAATATGGTTTGATCGCCAGATAAGACATCACGAATTAATCCACCAAAACTAGCGGTAATAATGGCCATGAAAATGGCACTAATTGGTGATATGTTGGCATCCATAGCAATTTGAGACCCTAAAACGCAGAAGGTAGCAATGCCGATAGCATCCGCCCATAATAATAATTTGAACCGAGATTGTGGAATATGTGCGGTAAAAAACACCAACACCCCCACACAAGAAGCAACAATAATGTATAAAGTTTGCTCTACCCAAAATACGGGGGTGAGACCAAGCATCATATCGCGTACGGTGCCACCACCAATGGCCGTAATATTGGCAAAAATTACAAAACCAATAATATCCATTTCTTTACGCGATGCGGTAAGCCCGCCCGAAATAGCAAAAACCACAATACCAAACCAATTTAGCACGCTAAAAATGATTGGGACTGTGGTCAATATGTCATCGTTAATTATCATATTTGTATCTTATGCAGGTTTAGGCATTAGTGTCTACACTATTGCCTAAACCTGCTTCTGGCGCAGTGGCATGTGTGGGTGCCGCAGTTTTTGGGCCACCTTTAGCAATGCCAACTAATGCAGGGCGCAACACACGGTCGCCAATGGCGTAACCAATTTGCACAACCTCAAGCACAGTACCTGCCACAACTTCTGGGTTTGGCACTTCAAACATAGCCTGATGAAAGTTAGGGTCAAATTTTTCATTAACTGGGTTAACTTGCTTAATACCATGACGGTCAAAAATATTTAACATATCTTTGTTGGTCAATTCAACGCCATCAAACAGGTTTTTAATTTCATCTGCCGCGTTTGCCCGAATATCAGCGGGTAAGGACTGTAATGCACGGTCTAAATTATCACCAACACTAACCATGTCTTTAGCAAAACTTGTAATGGCATATTTATTGGCATCAACTTTTTCTTTAGCAGTACGGCGGCGTAAATTTTCCATTTCGGCCATTTCGCGCAATAGACGGTCTTTTAAAACTTCAACTTCTTCGGTTAAAGCGGTAATTTGTGCGCTTGCATCTTGCAGGGCATCCGCCGCAGCTTCAGCCTCTGTAGGTGCCATACGCGAATCAGTATTGTTGTCCCAATTCTCTTCACTATCTTCTGCTAAACGCTCCGCCTCTATTTCAGCTTGTATTGCATTTTCTTCAGCGTCAAATGATGGTGTATTTCCGTTTGTCATTTTTAAATCCTACATTTTCGATTGCTCATTAAATTAAAGCAAAGACTTTATATTTTGCATATCAGTCATTGGCAACCAAAAATCAAGAGAAAATGCAAAAAATTTATAAATTTGTATACTTATTCGTTTGTTTTACGCAAAATAATGGGTTTATTTAACACTAATTGCCTATAAATGGTCAATAGTTGGTTGAGGCCTGTTAGTATTTTTTGCCAATCAACTGACCAATCATTTTGGCAGTATAATCGACCACAGGCACAATGCGCTCATAATTTAGGCGGGTAGGGCCAATAACCCCCAAAACACCAATTACATTTTTATTTTCGTCATGATAAGGCGAAACAACCAGTGATGAGCCAGACATAGAAAATAAATTATTCTCAGCGCCAATGAAAATACGCACCCCTTC
>JABSRY010000343.1 GCA_013214985.1 Hyphomicrobiales bacterium | reverse complement strand
TCTATTTGTACAAATAGAAAGAAGTGTCAGCATTCTAGCTGACAAACTGAATATATCAAAAATTCAAGAGACAATCTCTTGCGTTAGCCCTGGCAATGACCCGAGGGTCACTTGCTTTTATGGCTTTACGGTAACCTCTGGCTCTGGCTGTTTTCTTGTACGTTCTTGAATAAGGGACAGTACTCCGAAGCCACGAAAGCGGCCGGATTTAACTAAAATGTAGCTTGGGGCTGCGCCTAATAGGACGCGCTTTCAGCAAACATCTATACGTGTAAAACCTCCTAAGGCGCTAAATTTTATTTTAAACCAATAATTAGTATATGCATGTTAAATTTGAAATCCTACCTTACATGTTTGCAGAACAGAATAAATAGTATGAAAATATATAAAAAAATATTGATTGGGCTAATTTATCTTCCGATTTCGACAATTCTTAGTGCCAGCTACATAAGTGCTGGAGAGTTAAATTCTGAAGAACTAGTAAAACTTAAAGCTCTTTACGAGCGACCCAAATATATCCCATTTCCTAAAGAAAATCCATTTTCATTAGAAAAAGTAGAATTGGGAAAAACACTATTCTTTGATCCAAGAATGTCAGATTCTGGTACTCAATCTTGCGCGACATGCCACAATCCCAGCTTCTCTTGGGGTGATGGAATGGGCTTGGGAACAGGGAATGGTCATAATAAGCTGGGGCGCAAATCACCTTCTATTCTTAATTTAGCATGGGATCATGATTCTGAAGCTTATATGTGGGATGGCCGCAAAGAAAGTTTAGAAGATCAGGCCCTGGGGCCAATTCAAGCTGATGTTGAAATGAACATGAATATCGATAGACTTGTCGCATTTCTAAAAACAACAAAAGATTATAAGCCCTTGTTTGAAGATGCATTTCCAGATGATGCAAACCCTATAAAAGCAAGTAGCATAGCAAAATCTATTGCAACATATGAACGAACGATTGTTTCAAATATTGCACCATTTGACAAGTGGATCATGGGCGATGAATTAGCTATTTCAAGCTCTGCAAAAAAAGGTTTTGAGCTTTATAATGGCAAGGCCAATTGTGCAGCATGTCACTCAGGTTGGCGATTTAGCGATGCAAGCTTCCATGATATTGGGTTAAAGAGTGAAGACATTGGGCGTGGTGCATTTGTGCCAGTGGCGTCAATGAAATTTGCATTTAAAACAGTTGGGCTTAGAAATATAGATTTACGGGCGCCATACATGCATGACGGGTCAATTGAAACTCTCGCTGAGGTTATTGATCATTATGATAGTGGTTTTATCCAAAGAGAAAGCCTTTCAAGTGAAATAAAAAAACTTAATCTTACTCAAAATGAAAAAAGAGATCTTCTTAGTTTTCTAAAAACAATAACCAGTAAAGATACACCAGTTAGACTGCCAGTCTTACCTAAATAGAGGAAAAACCATGAATAAAATTAGTCTTATATTAGCGGGCGCTATGCTTCTTGCAACCACTGTTGTTACCGCCGCTATAGAAGTTACTGAAGGCGATGAAGCGGTAAATATTTATGAGAGCCAAAAGAATGAGGGTGTGGTTTTAGTTCAAAAAGATAAATCTTTTTTCTTACGAACTGAAAGTGGTGATGAGTCAATTAATAAAAAAACCTTTACGTTAAAATCGGGGCAATTATTATTTCTTATTAATGATGAAAGGAGATATGTTCATAATATTTATGATACCACAGATAAGGGTTGGGTGCTTAAAAAGCAAAAACCTTCCGAAGTGGCTGTTGTGGTATTTGATAAAGTTGGTAAACATAAGTTAAAATGTGCAATTCACCCACGAATGAAAGTAACGGTTATTGTAGAATAATTTTTAACACAAAAAACTATCTGTAAACTAAACTTGCCGAGAACTGCCATGAATAAATTCAAAATTTCAATACCTAAATGGGTTACCCAAAATATTTTTGCTAGGCTTTTTAACTCGATACCAATTTTTGTGAAACTGCTTGTTGGATTTCTAATTTTAAGTGTACTTGTTATAGGTATTGGTACTTATTCATCTATAGAAATTAAAAATACTGCCAAATATATAGATGAAGTTTATGCAAAACCTTTGCAATCAGTAAATTTCGCTAGAACTGCTCATAGCAATTTTATTTTGGCAGATTTCGAATTGTACAAGACTTACCAATCTGCTGAGTTCACACCCAAAAACTTAGAAATTATAAATGAGAAAATGGAAGAATTTATATCCGATTTAGAAATTTCTGAAGAACGTTCAATCGGCGAATATTCAGTTGACACTTTGGCCGAAATTAAAACACAAGTAGCCCAATGGACAGCGCTTAAAGATGATATATTTAACCCAGTTCTAGACAAAGGTTTATTATATAATTCACTAACTGATCTATCAGATAAGATAAAAATGAATCTTGCGGATTTGTCAGAGTTTGAAGTGAGTGCAGCTTATGATTTTGTGATAGAAGCCAATGACAAAGCTTTAGAAATTCAAGATCGTAATATATTAATTTCTATTGTTGCAGGTATTATATGTTTACTCATTGCGGTAACCATAACATTCAACTTGTTAGGCCCTATTAAACAAAGTCTTCGACTTGCTAAAAATATATCTGAAGGTAAACTAGATAATAAGTTGGACATCACGCGCAAAGATGAATTTGGTGAACTATTGTCTATGCTTATGAAAATGCAACAAAATATCATTACTAATATCGAAGATCAAAAAACAACCATCGAAACTACTCAAGAACTTGAAGTGCAAGAAAAAACTAAGTTATTGGAAGACATTAGCTCAAGGATGGAACAGTCTTTAGAAACATCCCTTGTTTCTGTACAAAACACATTAACGGGGTTAGACACAACTTCAGAAAATTTAGAAAAAACGGCAGTTAGTTCGACAGCACGCATCAACGAAACATCTAAAAACATTTCAAGCCTTAATGAAAGTATAACTACAATTAGTGCGGCAACCGAAGAGCTTTCATCCTCTATCTCAAATATATCTGATCAAACAAATCAATCTGATAGAGTAACCAAAGAAGCGGTTCAAAATGCAAGTAGTGCAACCGAAGCAATGTCCTTTCTAACAACAGCTTCTACAGAAGTTGGCACTGTTCTAGTCGTAATCAATGAAATTACAAACCGAATAAATTTATTGGCATTGAATGCAACTATTGAAGCCGCTAGAGCGGGGGAAGCTGGCAAAGGCTTTGCAATTGTTGCTTCGGAAGTTAAAGATCTTGCAAATCAGACGTCAAATGCCACCGATTTGATCGAAAATCAAATTGGCAGAGTGCAGGAAGCTTCAGGAAAAGTTGCGAGTTCAATTGAAAAAATCATTGCATCGATTATGGAAACTCAAAATATATCGACCTCAATATCAGGGTTAATTGGCGACCAAAGCAATGCCACCCAAGAAATTGCAGACCTTGTTCAAAGCGTCTCTCATACGACCACTGAAACCGTGAATAACGTTCAACAGGTTATTGATTCTCTAGCTGAAACAAATCAATCTTCTAGTAATATGAGAGAAGCAACTCAGAACCTAAATAGTGAAATGGATTTATTACAGTCCTCGCTTAACACCTCTATTCAAGAAATTAAAACTGCATAGATATTGGCGTTGTTGCATGGATATGACGGTAGGTTGAGTTTTGCCTTACTCGTGGCTTCGTTCAAGCGATAACCACGAATTATGATATAGCCTAACGCCTTTAAAATGATTACACTGATATAATGACCTATTCTGTTGACTTTCGCCGCCATATCCTTTTTA
>JABSRY010000342.1 GCA_013214985.1 Hyphomicrobiales bacterium | reverse complement strand
CTGGTTATAGACCAGTCAAGCAAAATTTGTAGCTTAAGTCACTGTCTCATTATTGGGGACTACCTCATAATATTATCTCCGACTTTGATTTCACCCTTTTGCTTTACCATGGCGTAAACACCCATAAACATATGATTATAATGCTGTTTGAGTAATTTGTTAAGGTCGGTATCGCGCATGGCGGTGGTTGGGTTTACATCGACCGCGGGGCAGCGGACAATTTTTTTGAAGATGTTTAGTTGCACATCGCCAATTTTTAAATTTTGATCGATTAAATTAAGCTCTTCAAAAGCGGGCAGGCCATCTATATGCAAATTGCATCTGAACCTTATGGGGTCGATGGTTAGGCCCGTATCTTGCTCAAATTGTCTAAGGCTTGCCAAATTTAAAATTGAAATACATTTGGGTTTTACGTCTGAGAAGGAGTAGCCACTTTCATCTTGTGCAAATAATATTTTTGTATCGCTTTTTAGATCGCCTTCAAAATAGTCGTTAATAAAGAATTCGATTTCTCTGCGGTCTGAACTTGATGTGAGATCACCCTCGATTAAAATTTTATTATCTTTTTTTATGGTTAGATAATCGCCTGCTGCATCGAAGCTGGTATTTAAGCTTGCAACTTTTTGTCTATTTACCAAAACAATGAATTTTGTTTTTCTGAAATGTTGGGGGTCATATTCATCGAAATCTATTTCGCCATCTTGAAAGCTATATTTGCGGTCGCCTAATATTGTTTTACCAATGGTTAGGGATGTTTTTTGCAATTGATCGACTGTGAAGCCTTTAATTGGAAAACGATTTATTGAATTTAAGGTGATTTGAGTCAAAAAATGCCCTCTTGCTCTTAACATTACTTATTTGATGATTATATTATTATAGAACAAAGTTATTTCAAGCATTATACGATGTTAACAGTTGAATTATTTTGATGTTAATATAAATGCTGGAATGATAATTTTTGTTAAGATATTTTGTTTTCGCCTGATGGGATTGCAAAATAGGCTGAAAGGATACAAAAATGAATTTAGAAAAATATACAGACCGCGCAAAAGGTTTTATACAAGCCGCACAAACTATTGCAATGCGCGATGGGCACCAGAAGTTTTTACCTGAACATGTTTTAAAAGCACTGTTAGATGATAAAGAAGGTTTTGCAACCAAGCTGATTGAAAAATCGGGCGGGAATGCCAAAACTGCGTTTGTTGTGAATGAAGCCTCTTTAGCGCGCGTGCCAAAAGTGACTGGTACAGGTGCTGGACAGCTATATATGGACGCCAGTTTGGTGAAGTTTTCGGATAATGCCGAGCAAATTGCTCATAAGTCTGGCGACAGTTTTGTAACCGTTGAAACGATGTTACTTGGTTTATTATTGAGCGTAGATTGTGATGCGGGGCGGGCTTTAAAAGAAGCCAATGTTAAAGCCGAAAATTTAAACCAAGTTATTGCTGAGCTGCGTAATGGCCGCAAAGCCGATAGTGCATCTGCCGAAGAAAATTATGAAGCGTTGGAAAAATATGCGCGTGATTTAACTGCTGCAGCGCGCGATGGTAAGCTTGACCCTGTGATTGGACGTGATGAAGAGATTAGACGTACTATTCAAGTATTATCGCGCCGTACGAAAAATAACCCGATTTTAATTGGCGAACCTGGTGTTGGTAAAACCGCGATTGCCGAAGGCATGGCTGTGCGTATTGTCAATGGTGATGTGCCTGAAAGCCTGCGGACTAAACGCTTACTTTCGTTAGATATGGGTGCGTTGATTGCGGGTGCTAAATATAGAGGTGAGTTTGAAGAACGGCTAAAAGCTGTGCTTGCAGATGTTACTGCGGCGGCTGGCCAGATTATTTTGTTTATTGATGAAATGCATACATTAGTGGGTGCGGGTAAAACCGACGGTGCGATGGATGCATCTAACCTGCTTAAACCTGCGCTTGCGCGGGGTGAACTGCATTGTATTGGCGCGACCACTTTAGATGAATATAGAAAATATATTGAAAAAGATGCTGCATTGGCACGGCGTTTTCAACCTGTATTGATTAATGAGCCGACGGTTGCGGATACGATTTCTATTTTGCGTGGGCTTAAAGGTAAATATGAGTTACATCATGGTATTCGGATTGCCGACCGTGCTTTAGTGAGTGCTGCTACCTTATCGAACCGTTATATATCGGACCGATTTTTACCAGATAAGGCCATTGATTTGATGGATGAAGCTGCTAGCCGTTTGCGCATGCAAGCTGAGAGCAAGCCTGAAGAACTGGATGAGCTTGACCGTAAGATTATTCAGCTTAAAATTGAGCGCGAAGCATTGCTTAAAGAAACCGATGATGCCTCTATAGATCGATTGGCAAAGTTGGAAAAAGAGCTTGCTGACCTTGAAGATGAAAGCACTGCTTTAACGCAAAAGTGGATGCATGAAAAAGACGGGTTAGCTGAAGTTAAAGCGGTTAAAGAAGCATTAGAAGATGCACGTTTAAAGCTTGCTGTTGCACAAAGAAATGGCGAGCTTGAAGAAGCATCTCGTCTTGCTTATGCGCTTATACCTGAACTTGAAAGCAAATTGGACGCGTTAGTTGAGGCTCAGAAGAGCCAAGATGCTGATGTTGAACGCTTGGTTGAAGAAGTGGTAACCGATGCGCATATTGCGCATATTGTATCGCGTTGGACGGGGATACCTGTCGATAAGATGTTATCGGGCGAGCGGGACAAATTGCTGAATATGGAACAAGCACTTGGTAGCCGAGTGGTTGGGCAAAGTGATGCGGTGGTTGCTGTTTCGACTGCGGTGCGCCGTGCGCGTGCTGGGCTTAACGACCCGAACAAACCGATTGGCAGCTTTTTGTTTTTGGGCCCAACTGGGGTTGGCAAGACCGAATTGGTAAAATCGCTTGCTGATTTTATGTTTGATGATGACAGTGCGATTTGCCGTTTGGACATGTCTGAATATATGGAAAAACACTCTGTTGCGCGGTTGATTGGCGCGCCGCCAGGCTATGTGGGTTATGAAGAAGGTGGTGCTTTAACTGAAGCCATACGCCGTAAGCCTTATCAGGTGATATTGTTTGATGAAATTGAAAAAGCGCATCCTGATGTGTTTAATATTTTGTTGCAAGTGCTTGATGACGGCCGTTTAACTGACGGACAGGGCAGGGTTGTTGATTTTAAGAATTGCATTATTATTCTGACCTCTAATTTGGGGGGTGAATTTTTGTTAGACCCTGATGGAGATGAAGAGCTTGTTGAAGCCAAGGTTTTGGATGCAGCACGCAGCCATTTTAGGCCTGAATTTATTAACCGTTTGGATGAAATGTTAGTATTCCATAGGCTTGAAAAGACCCATATGGGCGCGATTGTTGATATTCAATTATTGCGTTTGGCGACCTTACTTGAAGAACGTCAGATTGTGCTAAACTATAGTGAAGATGCTAAGAGCTATTTAGCAGATGTTGGGTATGACCCCGCTTATGGTGCTAGACCGCTTAAAAGGGCTATTCAGAAATATGTTCAGAACCCATTATCGGACCTGATTTTGGCTGGAAAAATATTTGATGGCCAAACTGTAGAAATTACATTGGTTGAAGGTCAGTTGGCCTTTAACTAATGTTACGTAACATCGCTGTGAATGCAAGCCTCGCCAGATTTAGTTTTGGCGGGGCTTGCATTTTTTGTTTAATAGGATGTCAGTAAAAACACGCCGCCGATTAGAATTGGTAAGTTGGTGCACCAAAAAGCAATAACTCTTAGGGCGAATGATTGTTTGATTAAAAAGT
>JABSRY010000341.1 GCA_013214985.1 Hyphomicrobiales bacterium | reverse complement strand
ATTATCTTGCAGAATGTCTAAATCTATTAGCCAAGTGCCATTTGGGGTGGTTGCATTATTGGGTAATTTTGCAAAATAATGGCCTGGGGCTTTTTCGTTTAGCAACAGCGACATATCGGTGGCGGCATTTTTGGTTAGGCGCAGTTTTACGGTTACTAATTTACCTGTAATGGGTTGTTTTTGTTGGTTGATTAAAATAAAATCTACACCCTGTTTATTGACCAGCAAATCTAAGTTCCAATTAAGTAATTTTTGTTGTTTGGCCTGCGCTATTTTGCCATTATAGTGTTGGCTTGCTACGTAGGAGTTTTTAACCACTAAGCCAGAAAATGCGTTTAAGGCGCGGGTGACAAACACAATATTTACTAAAATAATGACACCAAAAAAACTGCACATGATAGCTAGAAAATGCCAGCCTGTGAGTTTAAACGGCTTTTTATGATTTTTGATGGTTTCGGACATTATATCACCTTGTGGTTTGCAACTAAAATTATGTTATTTGGTCTTTTTTGGTGTATGAAATTTCGCAGCATATATATCTTGTTCGGGGCCATTAATTTCTTGGGCGATGATTTTAAAATCTTGTTGTCTGTCATCTGGTAAACTGTTTTTTTGTACGGTAACAAACGCCCTTATTGACTTCACTCTATCGGGTTCGATGGTTACAAACACAACTTCTGAGAAATTATCTTTTAGCGTGCTTGTGCTGAAAGTAACATTTTTAAGCCCTTGGGTGTATAAGACAAAACGTCGCGCTTTGCCTTGCATATTTAGTAATTTTATTTCGAAATTATTACGAATAGCGCCATTTGATAATTGCACATAAAGCGGGTTACGATCGTGCAAAGCGCTGATGGAAAAGCGCGCGCGGGTGGCTAGTGAATATAGCATAATGAAACCAACGGCTAAAAACAGCCCCAAATAAACATAATTTCTGACATTATGCCACGGCCATCTAATGCCATCATTTTGGGTGGCATTAGGTTTTTCTTTACGAATTTGCTCGTTATTAATGGTGTCATAAGCGATAAGCCCGCGTGGTTTACCAACTTTATCCATGACATCGTTACAGGCATCAATACACAGGCCGCAGGTGATACATTCGAGCTGAATGCCGTCGCGTATATCGATGCCCATGGGGCAAACCACCACGCACATATTGCAGTCGACACAATCGCCCGTTGGTTGGTTGGCAGCTTGGGCTTTTATGGCTTTTTTTACGCTCATGCGAGGCTCGCCTCTGCCTTCATGATAGGTTACAACCAGGCTATCGACGTCCATCATCACCGCTTGGATACGCGGCCATGGGCACATATAAATGCAGACTTGCTCACGTAAATGCCCGCCAAAAAAATAGGTCGCAAGGGTAAAAAATAAGATGGTGCCATAGGCTACAAACGGTGCATCAAACGATAATAATTGCCAAAAAAGCGTGGGGGCATCGACAAAATAGAAAATCCACGCGCCGCCTGTCAGCACTGCTATGGTGAGCCATATTGAATGTTTAGCAAACCGCAATATGAATTTTCTTAGTGTCCATTTGCTATTGTCTACCCGCATGCGTGCATTGCGATCACCCTCTAGCAAGCGCTCGACCCAAATGAACAAATCGACCCAAACGGTTTGTGGGCAAGCGTAGCCGCACCAAGCCCGCCCAACCGAGGCGGTTACCAAAAAGAGTGCAAAGGCCGATAGAATTAACAAGCCTGCTATATAATATAATTCTTGTGGCCAAATTTCGATAAAGAAAAAGTAAAAGCGGCTATGGGCAAAATCGATTAGAATGGCTTGATCTGGTGAGGTTGGCCCTCTATCCCACCGAAGCCAAGGCCCGATATAATAAAAGCCGAGCAAAATAATCATACTGACCCATTTGAAATTACGAAAGTTGCCTGAAGTTCTTTGGGGGTAAATTTTCTTTTTTGCTTCAAATAAATCGCGGTTATGATGCCCATTAACGGCTTTCACATCATCCGCCAATGGGTGATTGGCTGCATTATTATTGGGTGTTTTGGCGATATTATTTATCAGATTAGCCATTATATTGGTCTTTATGTGAGGGATTATAATGCCAAATATTTATGTTACTAAAAAATGATGGTGCAGCAGGGACGTTGCACCATCGTCAGGGGATATCGCCCCTGAATTGGCTATAATTCCTTATTATTGCCCACCACCACGCGAATGGATGAACAAGGTAAGTTGTTTGATCACCGTATCGTCTAAATGATGTGACCAAGCGGGCATAACCCCGCGGCGAGAGTTGGAAATGGTTTTAACCAAGGTTGCTTGATCGCTGCCATATAGCCACACTGCATCGGTTAGGTTTGGTGCGCCTTGCTCTTGATCGCCTTTGCCATTATCCCCATGGCAGGAAGCGCAATTTTCGGCATAGATAACCGCGCCTTGTAGGGCTAAATTTGCATCATGATCCAAGTTAGAAAATGACCTTACGAAATTGGCAACATTTAGAATATCTTGTTTTTCTAAGATTTCGTCTTGTAAGAAAGCTGGCATTTCGGAATATCTTGTATCCTCATTTTCATCATAACGAATACCATGGGCGATGCTTGTGTAGATATCTTCTAATTTTCCGCCCCAAAGCCATTCGTCATCATTTAAATTTGGGTAGCCTTTACTGCCCGTTGCGCCCGAGCCATGGCACTGCACGCAGTTTACTGCAAAAGCTGATTTACCACCCTCTACTGCAAAGGTCATTAATTGCTCGTTGGCCGAAATATCGCCCAATGATGCTGCTTTTAACGCATCTACATATTTGGCTTGAGCAAGTTTTGCTATCGAGATTTCTTCGCTGACCGCTCCGCGGCTTGACCAACCAAGCAAACCCTTTGAATAGTCGTTAATAAGCGGAATAGCGGGGTATGCAATGACATAGCCGATTGCCCAAATGATAGACAGATAATAAGACCATAACCACCAACGCGGAATTGGCTTGTCAAACTCTCTAATGCCATCCCACTCATGGCCTGTTGTTGCATAATCTTCAGCATCCATACGAGACTTTTCGTGCTCGGGCAGCTCGTCTAAAATAGTTTCTTGTTGTTTATATTTGTCGGTTTTTTTATTGGACATGATCATCATCCTTTAACGGGATATTGCTAAGTTCTTCGTAGGTTTTTTTAGAACCTGGGCGAAAAACAAACGCCACAACGATTAGAAACACCACGGTTAAATATAACAAACCCCAGCTATCGGCAAATTGTCTGAAACTTTCATAATCTATCATATTAGCCCCCTAGCGTTTATTTGCATTGGCATCATAAAGGTCAAAATCAACCAATGTGCCCAACATTTGTAAATAGGCTACCAATGCATCCATTTCGGTAATGCGATTTGGGTCATTATCCCAAACCCTTGCGGATGCTTTTTTATAGCGCGCCTCAAACCCATCTAAATGATCGCCATCCAGCTCGGCTTGGGTTTCTAAATCTTGTTTGGCATTTTCAATTTGGTCATCTGTATAAGGCACACCAACAATTCTGTTGGTTTTTAGGGTGTCTTTAATCAACTTATAATCCAAATTTGTTTTGGATAAGAAACCATATTTTGGCATGACACTTTCGGGCACAAGTGCCTTTGGGTCTTTAAGATGATCGACATGCCATTCATCACTATAGCGGCCACCAACGCGGGCTAAATCGGGCCCTGTGCGTTTTGAGCCCCATTGGAATGGATGGTCGTACATGCTTTCGGCCGCTAATGAATAATGCCCATAACGCTCTACTTCATCGCGCAATGGCCTAATCATTTGG
>JABSRY010000340.1 GCA_013214985.1 Hyphomicrobiales bacterium | reverse complement strand
ACGCTATAAATGACACACCAATTAGCCTTAAACAATAAAAATATGCACCACACTTTTTGGTACTCTCCATTCAGGTCGATAATTTTAAGTTTTGACTGTTTTATCCTAAAAATCAACTAGAGCATTTGTTATTAGTCGGATTTCTGCATTGCCCTTATCTCCATGCAGCCAACCATTAAACTGACCTTTCTTAAACATGTACATGACTTCAAAACCTTTGATCGTGGCATAGGCTGTCTTCATGGATTTAAAACCTCTAACTGGAATAATCAGGCGCTTCAGTTTGCCGTGATCGGCTTCAATTCTGTTGTTTAGATATTTAACCTGACGGTGCTCCAAATCCTCAGGACACTTGCCTTCCATCTTTAACTCTCCAATAGCAACATCATATGAGGCACTATTGCAAATATTTTAGATATTTACGTTCTACCATCCGGAATATTCTTGTTATCCCAAAGACAATTGCAAAATATAGTAGAGCTGCGGTGATAAAGCCCTCATATGCAAGATAATATCGACCATTAAGCCAACGTCCTACGCCTAAAACATCTTGTAGGGTGATAGTGCTTGCTACGACAGAACCGTGTAGCATAAAGATGACTTCATTAGAATATGCTGGAATTGCACGCCTAAATGCACTTGGCAAAATAATTCGCCTTATACGGCCAAAATAGGAATGTCCACTTGCAATTGCTGCTTCAACCTCGCCTTTTGGTGTATCATTAATGGCACCATGGAGTAATTCTGTTGTATAGGCTGCAGTATTAAGCGTAAAGGCTATCAATGCACACCACCATGCGCTTGATAATATTGAATCCCATACCCAGCTATTTTTTATAAACTGAAATTGTCCTAACCCATAATATATTAAATAGGTTTGTACTAATAGCGGTGTGCCTCGGAAGACGTAGGTGTAACACCAGATTATGGGGCTTAAAATTGCATGCTGGCTTGATCTTGCAACTGCCATCGGGACGGCTAAAAGAAATCCAATTATTAGCGATAATATTGTGAGCTCTAATGTAATTCCAACGCCATAAATAAAACGGTCAAAATTATTAATTATCAGTTCAATTTCTAAAGGTAATATTGAATCTATGTATTTAATGAATTTCTCAAAAGAGCTTAATGTTTTTTCTGCCATATTTATGTTCTCACCATGCCTTTTGAATATTTTCTATTTAACAACGTTAATAGTAGATCAGAAATAGCGGTCATGAGTAAAAATATTACCAAGCTGGCAAACATGAATATAAATAACAAGTGAGTTGAACGCCCAGCCACAAAGGCATTATAAACTAAATCTTGCAAACCTATCACGGAAACAAGCGCGGTTGTTTTAATTTGAACCAACCAATTGTTAGAAAATCCAGGCAATGCATAGCGTATCATTTGCGGCCATATAATATGGCGAAATACTAGAAACTTGTTCATTCCAACGGCAACGCCTGCTTCTATCTGACCTTTCGGGATAGCCATAATCGCTCCGCGAAAAGTCTCGGTATAATAGGCACCAAAAATAACACCAATAGTACAAGTGCCTGCCATAAATTGATTAATTTCAACATATTTCCACCAGTCAGTTGCTTTACCAATGGTATTTATAATTTCTTGTCCACCATAGAAAACCAACAATATCAATACCAAATCAGGTACACCGCGCACAGCAGTTGTATAAATTCCCGCCATCATATTTGCTATGCGGTTTGAGGATAGTTTTCCCATCGCGCCCAATAATCCAAATAGGATGGCAATTATAAGGGATGCTAAGGCCAGCTGAATGGTCACCAATGTGCCATCAACAAGCTGTTGGCGATATTCCCAAATTAAGTTCAAAATATTTCTCCTCTAAATACTATGGCAGGGGGAGACCTGCCATAGTCACAGGGTGTTTTTATTATTTTCCGTAAATATCAACGGTAAAATAAGTATTATTTATTTTAGCATAATTGCCATTTTCTCGAATGGCCAAAATAGCTGCACTTAATTTATCGCGTAGATCCGTATCTTCTTTACGCACGGCAATGCCAACACCTTCGCCATAACATTCAAGGTCAAGGTGATCACTACCCTTAAAGCTATATTTAGCGCCATCATCTGTTTTTAAGAAACTATCATTGGCAACCAATGAGTCAGAAATCTGGGCATTGATACGACCTAATAACAAGTCTTGAAACACCTCTTCTTGGGTTGCATAAAGTACTAGCTCAGCATCAGGGAAAGCTTTTTCAGCATAACATTGGTGGGTTGTACCACGCTGCACACCTAAACGTTTACCAGCAAGACCTTTGGCAGTTCCGTCGATGGCCGAGCTATTTGCCGCAACCACACGTGCTGGTGTTTGATAATATTTAGCAGAAAAATCAATACGTTTTTTACGTTCTTCAGTAATTGACATAGAGGCAATAATTGCATCAAATTTATTAGCTAAAAGCGCTGGAATCATTCCATCCCAACCTTGTTCAACTAATTCGCATTTGCGTTTTAATTCGGCGCATAGGGCACTAGCAATTTCAACATCAAAACCTTTTAACGTGCCGTCAGCTTCTTTCCATGAAAATGGTTTGTAAGCACCCTCAACACCAATTCTTAGGGTATCTTCTGCTTGTACCGTTGTGGTCATTGTCAGTACTAATAGACCTGCAGTGACTGTTTTCAAAAATAAATTCATTTTAGTTCCCTTTGGTTTTCCTTCAAAAGAAGGTTGGTTTTAAGATCATTTGATCTTGGATAATCATACGAAGCTTCTCGTAAGAAATTTCTTAAATTCTGGTGTTTTCGGGTTTGTAAAAAGATCAGATGGGCAACCTTGTTCGCAAATATTTCCTTGATCCAAAAAAATTGTTTTTGTGGAAACATCTTTTGCAAAGCTCATTTCATGAGTCACAACCAACATGGTGCGCCCCTCTTCTGCAAGGTCACGCATCACAGTTAAAACCTCGCCAACCAATTCAGGGTCAAGTGCCGATGTTGGTTCATCAAACAACATAATGTCAGGATTCATTGCCAGTGCGCGCGCAATGGCAACGCGTTGTTGCTGCCCACCCGATAAATGTGAAGGGTAATAATCACTTCGATCTGAAAGCCCTACCTTGTTTAATAGATATTTTGCATTTTTAATTGCTTTGGCTTTAGACTCTTTTTGCACATAGATTGGTGCTTCGATAATATTTTCTAAAACCGTCATATGGGACCAAAGATTAAAACCCTGAAAAACCATCGACAAACGTGACCTCAACCGCTCAACCTGCTTAATGTTAGCAGGCATATAATTGTTATTCTTACCTATTTTCATAGCGATGGTTTCACCGCCAATGGTGACCTCGCCAGAATTGGGCGTCTCGAGCAAATTAATGCACCTTAAAAAGGTGCTTTTACCAGATCCAGAGGCACCTAATATGGTGATGACATCGCCTTTATTGGCTGTCATTGAAATGCCTTTAATTACCTCAACTTTTCCAAAGCTTTTATGAAGATTTTCAACTTTAAGTGCGGGTGGTATAGATTTATTCATTATCATCCGTTCATTGCTGTGATGGAGAATAATTGGCTAATTCTCCAAGTGTTAGTGGTTTAATTGGTGAACGCGCTCGCTGTTGTCCGAGGCTTGCAACTGGTATATCAAGTTGGTCGGCAATGATTTCTGCAACGGTTAAGTCGCACATGCGGCCTTGGCACGGCCCCATACCAACACGGCATGCAGTTTTCATCTGACTCAAGACAGTTGCACCAAAATTTATATGTTTGCGGATGGTTTTGACGTCAATTTCATCGCATC
>JABSRY010000034.1:2614-11926 GCA_013214985.1 Hyphomicrobiales bacterium | reverse complement strand
CATTCTCCAACCGCCCGAAAAATCACCACAAGCGCGTTTTTGAGCATCCGCATCAAATCCAAGACCCGATAAAATAGTCGCAGCACGTGATTCGGCACTATGCGCATCAATATCCACAAGCCTAAGCTGAATATCAGATATACGCTCAGGGTCAGTGCATGTTTCAGCTTCGGCTAATAAGTCGTTCATTTCGGTATGTTGCGACAATACCCAATCAATCAAACTTTCTGGGCCGCCAGGCGCTTCTTGACTAACCATGCCAATTTTTGCCCCGCGTGAAGTGGTAATCGAACCCCCTTCAGCATTCAGCTCTTTATTAAGAATTTTCAGCAAAGTAGATTTGCCAACACCATTACGCCCAACCAAGCCAACTTTGTGGCCAGTAGGAATATTTGCAGTCGCATTTTCAAAGAGGATACGCCCTTCGATGCGATATGTAAGATCAAGAATATTTAACATGGGTTTATTTAAAGGAAAATGTGTAATAACGCCAATCTTATAACTATATTAATAGCAATTTGCACATAATAATAAAAAATCAGTGGTCACGAAGCAAAATATGATGAAAAATAGCCCAAGAAATTACACCCGCCCCATAAAAAAAGGCGATAAATCTGCAAAAATGATTGGTTCGCAAAAAGCAGCAATGTTTATTCTGTTAGGCGTGGGCGTGCTAATGGGCTATAGCGCCAATCAAATGGTCGAAAAAGTATTCGGCAAAACCACGCTTAATATTAACCAAATAGCCGTTCAAGCACATCAGGTTTATAGCAAGCAAGATAATCACATCGTAGAGCTTAATGCAATCGATCAGGGCCAAATCGAAGCATGGTTTTCAAATAGTATAAAATATGGTTTTAAAGTACCAAATTTGCAAAAATTTGGGCTAGAATTCGTTGGCGCCCGCCTAACCGTGGCCGAAGCAAAGCCAGCAGCCTATCTGCTTTATATAGATGATGATGATAAGCAATTGGCTTTCTTCACCACCCGCTCAAAATCAAATAATAATGGTGCAAATCAAATTAAAAAACTAAACCTATACACATGGCATAAAGATGGCTTCGGCTACGTTCTATTAGGCAAGGTGTCACAAACGAATTTGCAAAAAATGGGTGATTATCTTTCAAAAGATAAATAATCACCCAATATATAGCCAAATCCAATTAATGGGTCGGTTGCCCAAAATCAAACTCATCTTCAATTCTAGTCATGTAATTTACCAAATTATCATGCAAAGCAACTTGTCGCTTTAACTGTGTATCAAGTTCAGGCTTATAAATCACCGCCAATATAGAATATATAATCGCGTCGACGGATGATAAATCATTCCCCAAAAAGTAAGAGTTTTCACTCAATTGGCTAGCAATCGCATCAATATCCTGCCTACCTAATTCATAGATTTTAGCCTTTTCGTGGCGGCTAATGCCCTGATGGTATAATGCCGCAACCGCCTTTTTTCGTACCGAATGTGCAATTAACTGACGAATGCCCCACGGAATACCCTTAAAAAACACGTCCGTCACACCTTTAAAATCATCGTCAGACCATCGAGAATAAACCAGAACCCAATATAAATGGTCTTCGGCAAGCCGAGTAAACGCAAGTGCAATCGCTTTTTGGCCGTCACTCAGCTCAGCATCAAGGTCAACATTATATTTTTCACACATATGTTTATAAATATAATGGCTATCAGCAATGGTTTTTTGCCCATCCTGCAAAACAGGAAACTTACCATTAGGCATTTTAGAAGGGTCACCCCCATGCACAATTTTATAGTCAAGTTTAGCCATTTTAAGCAACAGCTCCGCTTTCATGCTAAACGGGCTAGGGCTCCTGCAATTCAAATTAGGCGGAAAAATCGTTAATTCTATCATTTTACTTCCTTTAAGTTTATGGGTGCAAAGTCATATTCTGTTTCAATTGTTTTCAAATAAGTTCTTAAACAATCAAAATTGCTTGCATATTTTTGCAATGGTGTGCTGGCGTTTGGGTATATAATTTCAGACAAAATGCCATAGACTATGGCATCGATAGATGAAGGTTTGTCGCCCATAAAAAATTTAGAGCCAGCAAGTTGTGTCACTATTGCAGCCACATCATCACTGCCTAATTGATAAATTTTTTCTTTAGAATGGCGTCCAATACCATGCGAGTAACTGGCTTTAAAAACCTCTTTTCGTACAATATATGGTACAATATTGCGAATAATAGGTGGTAATTTTCCAAAAAAAACAGATACTTGTTGGCCAAAATCATCATCCAACCATCTTGCGTAAGAACATACCCAGTATAAATGGTCTTCAATTAACCGAGAAAAAGCCTTGGAAACTGCTTTTTCTGCATCTGTTAAGTAACAGTCTAAATTAACATTATATTTTTTACAAATATGTTGGTAAATAAAATGGCTGTCAGCAATAATTACACCATCATCAATTATATAAGGCAACTTGCTATTGGGTGCTTTCGATGGGGTTTCCAAATAAACGGCTTTATATTTTACTTTTGCCATTTTCATTAATAGTTCAGCCTTCATGCTAAATGGGCTTGGCGACCTGCAGTTAAAAGCGGGTGGAAAAATCATTAGCTCAATCATAATATACTCCTGTATCTAAATGATAGATAACCGAATAGTACTGACAAGAATTGTCAGCAATGATATGCTAAATTAATTTATCAACAACGAGGCGAGTATGAAAAGAGCCGATAGATTAATTCAAATCATAGAGCTAATGCGCCGCGAGCGCAGACCCGTAACCGCGCAATATATAGCCGAAGAGCTAGAAGTAACCCCCCGCACAATCTACCGCGATATGGTCACTTTAACAGCCTCGGGCGTACCAATAGATGGGGAGGCTGGGGTTGGTTACATCATGGGGGATGGCTACCATATGCCACCAATGATGTTCACCGAAGATGAGCTAGAAGCCCTAATGCTTGGCATGCGAATGGTGCAAGAAAGAGCCGATAAAGACCTGGCAAAAGCCGCCAAAAACCTAATTGGTAAAATTTCAGTCGCCATTCCAGATGATTTGTCAGCACTGTTTTTAAATACAGATCTATACGCCCCACAATTTGTAAAAATCAAAGAAGAGAAAGTCAGCGTCGCTGATATTCGCCACGCATTGCGTCGTCAGTTTAAAATTAAAATCACCTATGCGGATGTAAAAGGCGAGGTAACAGACCGCATCGTTTGGCCAATTTTAATGGCACATTTTTATGATAATCGTAATTTGGTAGCATGGTGCGAAAAACGCCAAGCGTTCCGTTCATTCCGTACCGAACGCATGGTAAAACTTAAAATTTTACCCGAAAAATATAAGCCATATCGTAAAAAACTCATTAAGCAATGGGCAATCGAAAACCAAATTCCTGATCTTGCCTAAATAGAGTATTAATTTAGTTTAATTGAGCCAAACAAATGTTGAATAGTAGCATAAACACTGCTATAGCCACGTTAGATATTAAAATAAGGATTTTATCATGGCTGTACAACGCACATTCTCTATCATCAAACCAGATGCAACAAAACGTAACCTTACTGGTCAAATCGTCGCTAAATTCGAAGCCGCAGAACTTCGTGTTGTTGCTTCAAAACGCATTAAAATGTCAGAAGAACAAGCAAAAGGCTTTTATGCAGAACATTCAGAACGTCCATTCTATGGTGAATTAGTAGAATTCATGATGTCAGAACCTGTTGTTGTTCAAGTTCTTGAAGGCGAAAATGCAATTGCTAAAAACCGTGAAGTAATGGGTGCAACAAACCCAGAAGATGCAGATGCAGGCACAATTCGTAAAGAGTTTGCACTAAGCATTGGCGAAAATTCAGTACATGGTTCAGATTCACCAGAAGCTGCAGCACGCGAAATTAAATTCTTCTTCTCAGATGATGAGCTAGTAGGATAATTGCTCAAAAAGCATTAAAAATTTAAGGCAGTTACTCAATTAAGTAGCTGCCTTTTTTGTTAATATATTGATTCAACTTATTGGAATAACCCGTTGATATTTATTGAATATATAAGGTTGGTGAATAAAGCGACGGCTCGGCAATTAAGTCATTTTTCAACTTAACCACACCCCCCACTAAATTGGCTCTTTTTTCAGCAATCATCCGCAAAGCATGCGGGTATAATTGATGTTCAGCCTCCAATACTCGGCTCGCTAAACTCTCCACATTATCACCCGATAGAACAGGCACAGCAGCCTGAGCAACTATCGCCCCAGCATCCACTTCCAAATCCACATAATGCACCGAGCAACCCGTAATTTTAACACCGGCTTCAAGCACCCGTTCATGAATATGCAGCCCTTTAAACGATGGCAGTAAAGATGGGTGAATATTAATCTGGCGCCCAAGCCAAGCATCTACAAAATCTTCCGTCAAAATCCGCATAAAACCTGCGTTACAAACCATTTCAACAGCATGTTCGGTTAAACAAGTGTGCAAAGCATCTTCAAAACTCTTGCGGTCATCATAATCTTTGTGGTCAATAATAAACGCAGGCACTTCTTCATCTTTGGCAATGTTAATGCCTTTAGCTTCAGGGCGGTTCGATATTACAACAGCAACTTCAACAGGAAAATTAGGCGCTTTACAAGCTCTGATAATCGAGTGCATATTACTGCCCCCACCCGAAATCAAAATTCCAATTTTTAGTTTTTGCATCTACTTAAACCTTGCATTAAAGCGAAAATGTACCTGTATAAACCACTTGTCCGCCAGCTTGGTCAATAATTTTACCAAGTGGGTAAGCTGTTTCGCCATTATCATTCAATGTATTAATAATAGCGTCGGCTTTTTCGGCTTTAACCACCATAATCATGCCAACGCCACAGTTAAATGTTTTAAGCATTTCAGCAGCTTCCATCCCACCATGTTCAGCAAGCCAAGAAAATACTTTAGGGCTATCCAAATCATCAAGGTTAATTTCAGCACTAATATTATCGCTCAATACGCGCGGTAGATTTTCAGTAATACCACCACCCGTAATATGCGCCAAAGCCTTAATACCGCCCGTTTCACGAATAGCCGCAAGGCATGATTTAACATACATTTTTGTCGGCGCCAATAATGCTTCGCCCAGTGTTTTACCACTATCAAACGGTGCGTTATCTTCAAATTTTTGTCCACTCACTTCAATAATTTTGCGTACTAAAGAAAACCCATTAGAATGCACACCGCTGGATTTTAAACCCAAGATCACATCACCATCTGCAATATCGTTGGTTGGTAATATTTTATCACGCTCAACCGCACCCACACAAAACCCTGCAAGGTCATATTCGCCTTCGCTATACATGCCAGGCATTTCGGCCGTTTCGCCGCCAATTAGCGCAGCGCCTGCTTGGCGGCACCCTTCAGCAATGCCCGCAATAACATCAGTCGCAACACTAAGCTCTAGCTTGCCAGTCGCAAAATAATCTAAAAAGAATAATGGTTCAGCACCTTGTACGATCAAATCGTTGACGCACATTGCAACAAGGTCAATGCCAACAGTGTCATGAATATTCGCTTCAAAAGCCACTTTAAGTTTTGTGCCAACCCCGTCATTTGCAGCAACCAATACAGGGTCTTTCATGCCAATGGCTTTAAGGTCAAACAAACCACCAAAACCACCTAAATTTACATCAGCACCCGTACGTTGTGTAGATTTTGCGAGCGGTTTTATCAAATCAACAAGTTTATTGCCTGCATCAATATCAACTCCAGCGTCTTTGTATGAAAGGCTGTTTTTATTATCAGAATTGCTCATATAAAATCCATTCGAGTGGCCCAATTGGGGGGCACGTGTAAATTAAGCTAATTGAAATCTTTTTAGCCTTGTTACCACTTATATAAAAGTAAAAAATCGTTAACCAAGTTGATTTCTGGGAAAAAAGTTAAAATTTCAGCAAAACAGGGCGTAATCGCTTTATAATTGACATAATTTTAATATAAAATTTTATATATTCAATTAGGTGTTGATTAGGGGCGGATATTCATTTTCTGTTCATATAGTATATACTAGGTAATTTGATAAGTTGTTTTATAATTTGTGAGTGGTGTAGATGATAAATTTTTTTCGTATTCTAGTTGTCTTTGTTAGTTTAGGCCTTTTATCCAATATCGTAATGGCAGATGACGTTTACGACGTCGCAAATATTAAAGTAAATTCATCAGGCAAAGATGGCATTGATGCCAAACAAAAAGCTATGGCAAAAGCCGAAGCAAAAGCAGTGGTTATTCTGTTCGATCGACTATTAACAAGTGGCCAAAAGAAAAAGGCACTTAAACGGTTAGATAGAGAGACAAGGTCGTTATTGGTAAAAGGCTTCAGTGTTAAAAACGAGCAAAGCGGCGGCACGCAATATATCGCCGAAATTACAATTAAATTCAGAAAAACCGCAGTCCAACGCTATTTGGCATCTATGGGCGCTCAATATAGCGATTCACAGTCAGATATCAGCATTCTAATTCCCATTTTAACCGACGCATCGGGCAACAGTGTCATTTGGTCGGCTCAAAATGCATGGTCAGAAGCCTTAGCAGCGCATGATTTAAAAAATAGCCTAATGCCACTTAAAATTCCAAATTCGTCAGAAGCAGGTTTACTAGCAACCGAGCAAGAAGTGATCGATAAAAACGAAAATGCAATTTATCAATTATCGTCAATCGTGTTAGAAGGCGCTCAAACGGTTTTTGCCCATATGTCGCTCACCGCAACCACCGCAACGTTGCAGGTTTCAGGGCTAACAAATTATAGCAAAAAATACACCATCAAAAATGGCAATTTAAATGCTGTTTATACCAAAGCGGCTAACGAATTTCTAAAAAGGCTTGTAAGTTCTTGGCGCAATAACAATATTACCAGTAAGCCACGCTTAGCCGCTATTAAAGCATTAGTGGTGTTTGGGGATTTTAATCAATGGATTGCTATTAGGCGTCAATTAAATCAAGTCAGCGCAATTTCAGAATATGATACTGCGGTGACAACTGCAGAAGGCACGTTTATTGATATTAAACATAAAGGCTCAATCGCAACTCTCGCAACCGAGATGGAACAAAATGGCCTATTGTTAATCGACCTAGGCGCATATTTCGAAATAAGAGGATAGTTTTTCTTAAACTCTATCCCTTGCCGATAAGGACTTTAGAGAATAATGAAAGCACTTAGACTGCTAAACTTACCAAATATAATCACCATTGGGCGCATTTTTATTGTGCCCGTTGTTGTTTGGGTGTTGCTGGCAGATGAGTTTCTTATAAGCCTTATATTATTTATCATTGCGGGCATTTCAGATTTTATAGATGGTTGGCTAGCCCGCCTTCAAAATCTACAAACCCTGCTTGGTGCCTATTTAGACCCATTTGCAGACAAACTCCTAATGGGCAGTGTTTATTTAACATTGGGCATATTAGGCCATATCCCAATCTGGCTCGTATTATGTGTTATATTTCGCGATATTCTAATTGTATCGGCAATAATCATTGCATGGTTAATAGAAAAACCATTGCGTATTTCGCCATTATTAATTAGTAAAATCAACACGGTAAGCCAAATTTGTTTAGTGGTTTTAACACTTTTCGATCTCGCATTTATCGTCGATTTAATCCAGATAAGAGACGTGGCATATTTATTGATAGCGGGTACAACAATCGCTTCAACCTTTGCTTATTTAATTGTTTGGGTTAAAATAATAAATATAGAAGATTAAGTACTTTTGATTCGATGGAAAATTTATGACAATAAAACAACATTCAATATTTTGGCTCGTTACATTCATCGTCTTTTTATTATTTTTAAACATTTTTTCATCCATCATGTTGCCTTTCGTAACAGGAATGGCCATCGCCTATTTTTTAGACCCAATTGCCGATAAGTTCGAGGCGTGGGGCACTAGCCGCGTATGGGCAACGACCATTACAATGGCTCTGTTTACCCTATTATTTATACTAGTGCTTTTGCTCATTTTACCCCCTCTATTTAGCCAAACTATTAGCCTCTTAAACGAACTGCCCAGCTTAATCGAAAAACTACCAATGATCATAGAAACAAAAGGCCAAGAATGGTTCGGTAATAGTTTCGATAATTTCTTTTCAAATTCACCCGAAGCTGGCGGTTCAAATGCCGAACTAACAAATATTATTAGCGAATATGTCGGCAAAATAGCAAGCATAGGCAGTGCATTGATTGGCAGCATTTGGTCAGGTGGCATGGCATTTTTTTCTTTCCTTTCATTGTTAATAGTAACCCCCGTCGTTGCCTTTTATCTGCTAAACGATTGGGACAGAATGACCGCAATTATCGCAAGTTGGATACCTCTAAACCAAAAGAAAACGGTGTTTAAATTAGCCGACGAAATGAGCAAAGTTTTATCAGGTTTTATCCGCGGGCAGGGCAGCGTATGCCTAATTTTAGCCATTTATTATGCCGTTTGTTTAACCCTTGCAGGGCTTAAATTTGGTTTAGTCATTGGCATCATAGCGGGTATAATTAGTTTCATTCCGTTTGTTGGCGCTATCATTGGGCTAATATTATCGGTTGGCTTGGCATTATTCCAATTTTGGCCAGATTATGCTCAAATCGGCATCGTAGGCGGCATTTTTGTTGTTGGGCAATTCTTAGAAGGCAATGTTCTAACACCCAAATTTGTTGGTCGTCATATAGGCCTGCACCCTGTGTGGCTAATGTTCGCATTATTTGCTTTTGGCGCATTATTTGGCTTTGTAGGCATGCTTTTAGCAGTACCCGTCGCCGCAATGATAGGCGTGCTTTCGCGCTTTGGCTTATCACATTACTTAAAAAGCCCATTCTATTTAGGCCTAGGCCAAACCGAAATGGACTTTGATAAAAACGAAAACAATAAACAAGAAATAATAGAACAAAAAGCAGATAAGTTAGAGACATCTGAAGATAAAATATAGCAGCCTTGGATATTATAATGAACGGTAAAAAATCCGAACAACTTATATTAAATTTAGGCAACGAGCCCACTTATGATGTTGGCGAATATATCATCTTGCCGTCAACAGAATTAATGACAAGTCAACTATTGTCAGATCAAAAACTAGCATCCCCAGTTACCATATTATTTGGCGCCAATATGTCAGGCAAAACCCATCTAGCGCATTTATGGCAAGATAAGTTTAATGCACAATTTTTGCCAAAAAACTTGCTAAATGTACAAGAAAATAACATTCCCGAATTAGCCAATTTTGTAAAAAATAATGCAATCATTATAGACGATATCGATAAAAAAATTGGCTGCAATAAAACAATTTTTCACATCATAAATTTGGCGATACAACATAACCAGTTACTGCTGTTTACCGCC
>JABSRY010000034.1:0-2604 GCA_013214985.1 Hyphomicrobiales bacterium | reverse complement strand
CAACAAATCACTTGTCGAGTGGGGTATAGAATTGCCCGATTTATTGTCCCGTCTTAAAGCCGCGAAACATTTAGAAATCCCACCACCAGAAGATATGTTAATTGAAATAATTTTAACAAAAACCTTCGCACAAAAACAACTCAATGTAGCAGATAATGTAATCGCCTATATATTACCAAGAATAGGCCGCTCGCTAGAAGCGGTTATTAACGTGGTAAATAGCATCGATAAACACGCGTTTGAACAAAATAAACCAATAACCCGCACAATGGTTGCTAAACTATTGGAAAATGTCATATAATTGTTAAATACCCATTTAGGCTCGGCACCAACTGATCGCGAAGCTAAAACAGGTATAAATTTTAAATGATAATCATTCATAAACCAGTAAAGATATCTGATTTGGGACCAATAAACGATAAACCAGAACGTTTTTATAATCGTGAACTATCATGGTTACGTTTTAACATGCGCGTGCTAGAAGAAGCCGAAAATAAAAATCATCCAGTTTTAGAGCGGTTGCGGTTTCTATCCATATCCGCATCAAATTTAGATGAGTTTTTTATGGTTCGGGTTGCCGGCCTATATGGCTTAATTCGCACAGGCATAACCGAACTTAGTCAAGATGGCGAAACCCCAAAAAACCAGTTAACACAAGTCTTAATCCTTGCAGGTCAATTAGTAGAGCGCCAACAAAAAACATTCGAATTGATTAAAAAAAAGCTAGCTGTTGAACAAATCATAATCACCAACCGAGCAGATTTAAGCAAGGGCGATATGAAATGGCTACGCAATTATTTCGAAAACGAAATTTTCCCAATTCTCACTCCATTAGCGATAGACCCAGCGCATCCATTTCCGTTCATCAGCAATCTAGGCTTTAGCTTGGCACTAGAATTCGCAAAAGAGGGCGAAGATGAAATAACCCATGCGCTAATTTCTATTCCCAATAAAATTAAACGTTTTTTACAATTGCCAGATCAAGATGATAAACAAGCAAGGTTTATCACCATTGAAACCATATTAGAATTATTTTTAGACACCACTTTTCCACATTTCAAGATTTTAGGCAAAGGCCTGTTTCGCATCATCAGAGACAGCGAAATAGAAGTTGAAGAAGAATCAGAAGATTTGGTACGCTATTTTGAAACGGCGTTAAAGCGCCGCCGCCGTGGCTCAGTCATTCGCCTCGAAATAGAAAATAAAATGCCAAGCTCTCTAAAAAAATTGATAATAGAAGAGTTCGAAGCCGATGCAGATCAAGTCTACGATTATAAAGGCTTTTTCGGTATGAGCCAGCTTAATGAACTGATAACAACTCAACGACCAGACCTATTGTTTAAAAGCTATACGCCAAGAATACCCGAAAGAGTAAAAGAGTTTAACGGCGATTTTTTTAAAGCCATTAGCAAAAAAGATATGATCGTCCACCACCCGTATGAAACATATGATGTGGTGTTGGATTTTCTAGCCAGCGCAACAGATGATCCCAATGTAATTGCCATTAAACAAACCCTATATAGAACCGATAAAAATTCAAAAATTGTTAAATATCTAATATCAGCAGCAGAAAGCGGCAAAAATGTAACTGCCCTAGTCGAGTTAAAAGCAAGGTTCGATGAAGCAGCAAATATCCAATGGGCAAGAGATTTAGAGCGCGCAGGCGTGCAAGTGGTCTATGGTTTTATGCATTTAAAAACCCATGCAAAATTAAGCCTCATAATGCGCAAAGAGCCAGATGGCTTAAAACAATATATGCACCTTGCAACGGGCAATTATAACCCAATAACCGCCAAAGTTTATACCGATCTGTCCCTATTTACGTGCGATAAGGCATTAGCAAAAGATGTAGTCGATGTGTTTAACTATATCACAGGCTACGCAAAGCCCGAAAATTTGCGCAAATTAGCAGTGTCACCCTATGGTATATTCGATAGTCTGGTCGCAAACATCAGGCAAGAAGTCAAAAATGTAAAAAATGGTATTGCTGGTAATATATGGTTTAAAATGAACTCATTGGTCGATGGCGCCATTATAGATGAGCTATATTTAGCCAGCCAAGCAGGGGTTAAAATCACACTAATCGTTAGGGGTATTTGTTGTTTAAGGCCAGGTGTAAAAGGCCTTTCCGAAAATATTGTTGTTAAATCAATCGTCGGCCGCTTTTTAGAGCATAGCCGCATATACGCATTTGGCAATGGCGCCGAACTGCCCAATGATAACGCGAAACTATATATGGCATCGGCAGATCTTATGCCACGCAATTTATATAGACGGGTAGAAATATGCATACCAATTGAAAATCCGACCGTGCATCAGCAAATTTTAAGCCATATATTAGTTGCGAATATTAAGGATAATATGCAATCATGGCTTATCAATAGCGATGGCTCATCCACTCGGGTTAAAGTCTCAAAAGATGAAGAAAAATTCAATGCGCATGACTATTTTATGACCAATGCATCGCTTTCTGGCCGTGGTAAATCAATAAACAAACCCTATAAAGCGGCAACGGAAAAGCTGAAATATAAATGAAGGATCTTATATGAATTCGCAAAATTCTACTAAATATTCCAGTTTAAAAGATTTGTCAGCGCCAATAGC
>JABSRY010000339.1 GCA_013214985.1 Hyphomicrobiales bacterium | reverse complement strand
AGTAATAAGTTTGGCTGCAACTTTTCCCAATTCTTGGGAATAGAAATTCTGCAAATCAACAATGTCCATTAAATGCTTTCATATATTACTTGGTTATATTTAACATAATTGCTAATATCGGCTTATTCAATGGTAAAATTATAATACGATAGGCCGTCATATGCAAATCATTCAAATCCCTTGCCGTCAAGACAATTATGCAGTGTTAATTCATGATGATGAAACTAATCTGACCCTATTGTTTGATGCACCAGAGCACGAACCCATTGCAAAAATCTTGCAGGCAAATGGTTGGGATTTAGATGCGATATTAATCACCCATTATCATTACGACCATGTAGAAGCCGCAGCTAGCCTTAAAAACCAATTTAATGCAAAAGTTTACGGGCCCAAATTACGCAGCGAAGGGCAAGATTATATAAACCATTATATTCAAGATTTAAAAGAAATTCGTTTTGGCAACATACATATTCAAATATTTCAAACCCCAGGGCATATACCTGAGCAAATTGTTTACTATATTCCATCTTTAAAATCCGCAATTGTTGCAGATACTATATTCTCATTAGGTTGCGCCCGCATTTTAGGTGGCACCGCACAAGAGTTGTTTCAATCATTAGAGCTATTAAAACAATTACCAGACGATACAAATTTATATTGCGGGCATGAATATACCCAATCAAATGGTGAATTTGCAATCAGTATAGACCCAAATAATCAAGCACTTATAAAGCGGATAGCCGAAGTTAAAATGCTAAGGTCTAAAAACCTGCCAACCCTACCAACCACATTAAGCAACGAAAAATCTACAAACCCATTTTTAAGATGTTATGATGCCGAAATAAGAAAAACACTAAATATGCAAAATGCGTCAGACGAAGCAGTTTTCACCGAGCTGCGTTTAAGAAAAGATAGCTTTTAACGCTTCATAAACATGTCCTTAGATGCCAGCACAGCGCCCAATACAACCAACACACAACTAATAATTACCGTTGTGGTTAGCTCTCCAAACCCAGCCCAAGCCAAAAACACAGTAGCAAAAATTGGCGATAAATAAGAGGCAGCACCCAAGGCTCTTATGTCGCCTTTTTTCATGCCATAATCCCATAAATAAAAACTTGCACCCACAGGCCCAGCACCCAATATAACATACATAAACCACAAAAAAGCAGTATCTGGCAAAACGGTTTCTTCAAACAAAAAGTGGCAAATAAAGGCCAAAACAGAGGTTGCAAAGCAAAACCCTGTTACCGCCGCAGTTGGCACATGCGGCAATTTTCTTAATAATAACGAGTAGCTAGACCAGATAAACGCACATAATAGCGCAAAACCATAGCCCGTTAAATATTTCCAGTTAAATGCCGCACCATCGCCCGAAAAGCTAATAAAAACAACACCCGACAAACCAAGCAATGCACCGATAATATGCCACCATCGCAAGCCAGAATTAGCATCTTTTTTATTAAGCACCAACACCGAACCCAAAACGATTAACAATGGCCAAAGCGCATTTATTAAATTTGCTTCCATCGGTGGTGCATATCTAAGTGCTAAAAAATAACAAAGGTGGTAACCAAATAGACCATATATGCCCAACAGCCAAACATACCATTTAAGCTTTAAAAATATAGCAAAGCTCTGCTGAGTTAACAGCATAAAAATAACACCAACAATGCTCGCAATAAAAAAACTGAAACCAAGCAATTGAAATGCTGGTATATAATTATTAAAAGCCGTCACTAACGCGAGTAAAGACCACAAACCAACGGCACCAAGCCCAATTATGTTTGCCTTGTTTTCAATTTTTTTATCAATCACACAATATCCAAGCAGTATAAATCATCTCTACGCAACATAATTGTCGTTTACAGATTTATCGCTCAGAATTTTCAGAATTTCAAGTTCATTTTTTTGATATATTTCGCCTAAAACAACGTCACCCTTATAATTGGATACACGCAATTGTGGCTCGCCAGCGCCAAAATAAAACCCTTGCAAATAATCCACACCAATATCGCGCAAAATATTCACATCTTGTTCATTTTCAACCCATTCGGCAACCGTTTTAACATTAAAATGTTTTGCCAAATCATTAAGTGTTTTTACAAAAAACTGATTATCTGCATTATTGCTTAAATTTTGAATGAATGTACCATCAATTTTAACAATATCAATATCAAGGGTTTTCAAATTTTGAAAGCTCGTATAACCCGTTCCAAAATCGTCAATAGATACCAAGCAACCCAATGCATGTAATTTATCGATAAACTCATTGGCATCGGCCATATCACTAAGCAAGGCCGTTTCGGTAATTTCGATTGTTAGCCTATTGCCAATTGTTTGGTCACCCGCAATGCCCGCATATAAGCAATCATACCAGTTAGAATCAGCCACCGTATTTGCCGATATATTCACCGCCAAATTAATATTTGTCACTTCTCTAAGCTTCTTCAAAGCAATTTCCAGCACTCTATGATCAAGCAAACGCATTAAATTAAGTTTTTCAGCAATGGGTACCAAGTCACCATTCGGTATCAAAACACCATTTTCATCATTGACCCTAATCAAACATTCATAACTCTCTACAATGCCGCTATCCGCATGAACAATCGGTTGATAAACAATCTTCACCCGTCTATCATTTAATGCATTTATAATTTCACTAGCAATAGAAATATTTTTCCGACGCTTATTTCTACGACCCGCTGCATGTTGATAAATTGCAAAACTATCCATTGCACGGGTTTTAGCAGTAAAAAGAGCCTCTTCAGCATACCGCATAACGTCTTGTGCAACATCAGAGTGTAGCGGCATCGATACCGCACCAGCAGACATGGTAATAGCCACTGCGCCATTCTCTGTCATAAATGGTTCATGAGCAATCGCCTTAATCAAGCGTTCGGCCGCAACATTAATATCTTCTTCATTGCAATTATTTAAAATAACCCCAAATTTATTTCCAGAATAGCGCCCAATGACATCCGATTTTCGTAAATTTTTCGAAATACGTTCCGCAACCAAACAAATAACGCCGTCGGCCACGTCAATACCATATGCTTCATTTACCATTGCCAAATTATCAATTGCCAACAATAAAAACACACCGCTTTTTTTCTTCCTAATAATTTTAGCAATTGAACTAACAAGTTCATCGCGCAATTGAATGCGGTTCACTAACCCTGTTAGAGAATCATGGGTACTTAACTTAACTAATTCTTCTATTTGTTTGTGGCGCGCATTACAAATTCGCATCACGCCAACAGCAGATCTAGGCTTGCCATCTGCGCCAACATACCATTTGCCTTTATCTTCAATCCAACAACCTGTCTTTGAACGGTCATAATCAAAAAGATTATATTCCAACTCATATTCAACGCCGCTGCCATCGTCAATTTCCATACTGTTATAAACAGTTTGGTATCTGTTGTTTATATTTTCGTCCGCAAAACAATCCGCAAAATCCGTTGCGGTTTTAATTTTATCTATATCAATATATTCAGAAATCTGGTCAACATTACTGCTATATAGAATTTTATCTGAGGCTATATCCCAATAATAAGTAATATCACCAACCGCATTCGAAACTTCCGAAATTTCAGGTTGGCTTAAATAACCACTATTTATTTTATTATGAAAGTTCTGGTCTAACCCATCAATATTTTGAAAGTTCACCACAACTTTGTTATTATTATCTGACATAATATGTTACCGTTAATATCTATTACGCCCCCCGACTCTTGAACTTTTACACCTAAAGGTTAAAATCCAAATAACTTGGTCGCAATAATTTAACC
>JABSRY010000338.1 GCA_013214985.1 Hyphomicrobiales bacterium | reverse complement strand
AACGGGCGGGCTCAGTCGCCAAGTTCACCAAAAATAAATTTTTGGCTCATCTCGGAGGGATGCTGAATTTTAGGGGTGCTTGGGGGCAAACGAAATTCTGAGTTGGTTTAATCCACCCGCCGCAGTGTCAGGTTAAGCCTACCAGGGTGCTTAAGCAGGCTTGATGTGCCGCCGATTATTCGGTCTACGCCATGATAGTTTAGTCTGACATCATTGGCGAAGACGACTATATCGCCCGATTGTAGTTTAATGCTGCTGGTTTTGCCGCCGCGTTGTTGGCTGCCCATTCTAAAAATGGCATCATCGCCAAGGCTGATCGATAATACGGGGGTGATATGGTCATTTTCATCCATATCGACATGCATGCCCATTTTATTTGTTACACCATAATGGTTGACCAAGCAGCATTGGGGCTGCTTCCACTGACTTAACGGTGCATTTGGGTTGTTATGGTTAAATTCTGTTAAGCTGTTTCCCGTGAAACACTGCCAAATATCTATTATTTGCGGTGGAATTGCCGCCCATGCCTTACGTGTAACGGGGTGATGTTTCTGATATCGATAGCCTTTAATATCACTCACCCAGCCATATTCGCCTAAATTGGTCATTCTAACATTCAACGGTTTGTTGGTTTTGGGCATGGTGGGTTGATAAAGCGGGCATTCCTTGGCCAATAGCCGAATGGTTTCTACCAAGCTATTTTGCGCTTCTAAATTTAATGCCTCTTTATAGATTTCGAAGCCATTTTGAACGAGTGTTGGTTTGATGATTGTCATTTTTCTGTAATGAATGAAACTTATGGTGGCGTTGTTACATTACATTATAGGCGTATCTAAAATGATTAAAACTAAAAAACTTAACAAATTGGGCAACTTCTTTTTGCGGGGTTTTAAAAGCCACATAAGCAATCGGTTTTATTTTAACACCCAAATAAGCGATCAACAACATGAGGCCTACCCCGAACAGCAATTGCATGAATATGTATCGATCCTACGCGCGCGAATGTGGCAATGATCAAAATGATTCGTTTTGTGCATGCTCAGTTTTTATAAATCTTAAGCGCGGTTTTTTAGCACAGTTTTAGAAAAAAAAATACGGTTATTTGTAATGTTTCTAATATTATATAGTTATTCGCATTATATACCCAATAGGGACAATAGGGCGGGGATTAATTGAAAAAAAAACATAAAAAAATTGACCCGCCCCTTGTGAAAGCATACACAGCTTCCTATATAAAATTTACGAGACAAAAATTAGATAAAGTTTATTTTTAGATCACAATTTGTAAAATAATCTTGTCTTAATTTTTTTCCCATTTCGAAGGCGTTTTTTAACGTTTAAACTTGGGGGCTTTTTTGATGCTTTGTAATAAGGTCAATTTTGCCCGCCACAAAATATGAGGTGAGCCATGTCAAAAGTAATCGGAATTGACTTAGGTACAACAAATTCATGTGTCGCTGTAATGGACGGCAAAGAAGCTAAGGTTATTGAAAACCAAGAAGGTGGTCGTACAACACCATCTATCGTTGCTTTTGCTGATGATGGCGAAAAATTAGTAGGCATGCCTGCTAAACGCCAAGCAGTTACCAATGCAGAAAACACTCTTTTCGCTATTAAGCGTCTTATCGGTCGCTCATTTGACGATCCTGCAACAAAAAAAGATATGGACATGGTGCCATATAACATTGTCAAAGCTGACAATGGCGATGCGTGGGTTGAAGTGCGCGGTGAAAAATATTCGCCATCACAAATTTCGGCTTTCACACTACAAAAAATGAAAGAAACTGCTGAAAACTTTTTGGGTAGCACGGTTACTCAAGCGGTTATTACGGTTCCTGCTTATTTTAACGATGCACAGCGCCAAGCCACTAAAGATGCTGGTAAAATCGCTGGTTTAGAAGTATTGCGTATTATCAACGAGCCAACTGCTGCTGCACTTGCTTATGGTCTAGATAAAAAAGACGGCGCAACAATTGCTGTTTATGACTTAGGTGGTGGTACTTTTGACGTATCTATCCTAGAAATTGGCGATGGCGTATTTGAAGTTAAATCTACCAATGGTGATACATTCCTTGGTGGCGAAGATTTCGACATGCGTTTGGTTGAGTATTTTGCTGCTGAATTCAAAAAAGAAAATGGCATCGATCTTACTAAAGATACAATGGCGCTACAACGTCTTAAAGAAGCTGCTGAAAAAGCTAAAATTGAGCTTTCATCTGCTGCATCTACAGATGTGAACTTACCGTTTATTACTGCTGACGCCTCTGGCCCTAAGCATTTTAACGTTAAGCTAACACGTGCTAAACTTGAGTCTTTGGTTGATGATTTAATTCAACGCACCATTAAGCCTTGTGTAGCGGCACTTAAAGATGCGGGTGTTAAAGCCTCTGACATTGATGAAGTGATTGTTGTTGGTGGTCAAACACGGATGCCTAAAATTCGTGAAGTTGTAGAAAAATTCTTTGGTAAAGAGCTTAACCATAGCGTTAACCCAGATGAAGTTGTTGCCATGGGCGCGGCTATTCAGGGTGGTGTGCTTGCGGGTGATGTTAAAGATGTATTGCTACTAGATGTGACTCCATTGTCACTTGGTATCGAAACAATGGGTGGTATTTTTACCCGCTTAATCGACCGTAATACAACGATCCCTACCAAGAAAAGTCAAACTTTCTCGACTGCTGAAGATAGCCAAAATGCTGTGACCATTCGTGTTGCACAAGGTGAACGTGAAATGACTTCTGATAACAAATTGTTAGGTCAATTTGATTTGGTTGGTATTCCACCTGCACCACGCGGTGTACCACAAATTGAAGTTACTTTTGATATTGATGCAAACGGCATCGTGCGTGTATCTGCTAAAGATCAAGGCACAGGCAAAGAGCATGAAATTCAAATTGCTGCTTCTGGTGGTTTATCGGATGCGGATATTGATCAAATGGTTAAAGATGCTGAAGCAAACGCTGAAGGTGATAAAGCCCGCCGCGAAACTGTTGAAGCTAAGAACCAAGCTGAATCTATGATCCACAGCACAGAAAAATCTATTACCGACTTTGGTGATAAAGTTTCTGCGGAAGATAAAGATGCTGCTGAAAAAGCAATTGTATTGCTTAAAGATGCACTTGAAGCGGACGAAGTTGACGACATTAAAAAACGCACCGAAGAACTTGCACAAGCTGCAATGAAAATTGGTGAAGCTGCTTATAATGCAGAGCAAGCTGCTGCAGAAGGCGACGCGGCTGCGGATGCTGCTGCAGATGTTGTTGATGCTGAGTTTGAAGAAGTTGACGACAAGAAATAATCTTCTATATCTTTGAAGATTTTACACGAAAAAAGCCGATAGGATTGCCTATCGGCTATTAGTTTCTTATAAGCTAACTTGTTTTTACTGGTTCAGATATTTTTGATTGGAAAATAAAATGTCGAAACGTGATTTTTATGAAGTGCTAGGCGTCGATAAATCCGCCGATGATAAAGCAATAAAAAGCGCTTATCGTAAAAAAGCGATGGAATATCACCCTGATCGTAACCCCGATGATTTGGCGGCTGCGACAAAATTCCAAGAAGTATCAGATGCTTATGAAGTTTTAAAAGATGCTCAAAAACGTGCAGCTTATGATCAATATGGCCATGCGGCTTTTGAACAAGGCGGTATGGGCGGCAGCGGCGCAAGTGGCTTTGGCGGCTTTGGTGGCGGCGGCATGGGCGATATATTTGAAGACATATTTGGCGATTTTATGGGCGGTGGCCGTGCGCGACCTAAAGGCCCTGAACGTGGCTCTGACCTGCTCTATAATA
>JABSRY010000337.1 GCA_013214985.1 Hyphomicrobiales bacterium | reverse complement strand
GATGCTTGAATAAATTCATATGAAACTCGATAAAACCAAAAATTTACATCAAACTCTCATTATTTGCAACAGAGCCCCACACATAAATACGCGGATTACAACATTAATAGTTGGGTCACTTTTAAACACCAATGACCATACTAAGCGAATTATTTTTGCATGCCAATTCACAAAACCCGCCAAGAAATCCATCAAGAATTCGATAGTACCAAAAAATTATATCAAACCAGAATTGTGTGTAACTGATATATACGGTAAATATGAAGTAATATTCCACACGTTTTCAACAGGGCATATTTAATAATTGACAAACGACAAGGTAACGTGGCAACTTTCATATTAGTTGATATTCAAGTTATGGAGAGACAAATGGTCGAAGCAAAAACGGTTCATAATGGTGCACCAGTTGATTGGAATTCCCTTATCAGGGACGTTACAAATGGCACTTGGAAAAACCCCGACACAGATTCTGCGGTTAGTGTTCCGTTTCGGCATATCGACATCAACAACAACATGGCAGAAAATGCCAACACGCTTCTAAACACCCATATGCCATCCGAAAAATACGGCATTGTTTGTGACGCAGCAACTGCCGATATTATGGGCTTGAAAATCGCCAAATCTTTGGGATCAAAAGCAGAGTTAATAGTTCTTGACCACCCTCATGCGGATGAAATGCAAATAGATAACCTGCGCAAAGTCACCGCGAATTGTACGAGCTTAGTTGCCGTCGGTTCAGGTACGATTAATGATCTTTGCAAATATGCTACCCATCTGGATGGCCGCCCCTATAGTGTATTTGGAACAGCGCCTTCAATGAATGGCTACACGTCGTCAACCGCATCTATTACATTAAAATCGGGCCTTAAAACGACTAAAGAAGCGCATGCGGCAAAAGGTGTTTTTATCGATATTGGTGTGTCGGCAGAAGCACCTCAATATCTGATTGGTGCGGGTCTTGGCGACAGTCTTTGCCGCCCGACTGCACACGTCGACTGGTATTTTTCACATATGATGCTTGGTACCAGTTATGCAACTGCTCCGTATCTATTACAAGAAGACGACGAAGCAGAGTTATTGCTCAGAACAGAGGATCTTGGGCGACGTGATTATAATGCTATTGGCTATCTACAGCGGGTTTTGACCCTTGGTGGCTTAGGTATTGCCGTAGTGGGCACAAGCCATCCAGGTTCAATGGGTGAACATCAGATATCACATTGGATTGATAGTTTTGCCGGAAATTGTCATCCGGGTACAGTGCATGGGCAACAAGTTGGAGTGGCATCTGTTACGATGGCACGGTTGCAAGAGCTAATTTTGTCTCAATCAGAAGCGCCGCGTATTCGTGCATATCAGCCTGATGAAGCAGCAATTCGGGCACGTTATCCTGCAGCTGCTGTCGAGAATTGTCTAAAGGTCAGTCGTTCTAAAATAATGAGTCAAGCTGAACTAGACACATTTAACACCAAATTGGAAGAAATCTGGCCGACTTTTCGAAAAAAGCTTAAAGCAATGATGATCCCTGCTGACGAAATGGCAGCGCATTTAAGGGTGGCAAAGGGCGGCGCTACTTATGATGAAATCGGCTTAGATAGGGATCTATATGTCGAGGCAGTATTGCATTGTCGAGAAATGCGCGATCGGTATTCTATGCTAGATCTTGCGGACGACATGGGCATCCTCAACGACTTTATTGAGGAGTCAATATAATGCGCGCTATTTCCGAAATGAGTACTCATATGTTGTCTAATTGTGTGGCGGTATTTACCGACATTGATGACACACTCACCACCGATGGTTTGCTGCCTGCTGCAGCATATGAGGCACTTGAAGCCCTAACAAATGCAGGCTTTCAAGTTGTGCCAATAACGGGGAGACCCGCTGGATGGTGTGATATGATTGCCCGTCTGTGGCCTGTGGCTGGAATTGTCGGCGAAAATGGTGCTTTCTATTTTTCATACGACCGACAGAATAAGGCCATGCGCAGTCGGTTTTTTGCGGATGAAGATGAGCGTCGAGCTAACCGCATCCGACTCGAACAATTGCGAGAACAAATTTTGCGTGAAGTACCAGGCACTGGGATCGCCTCTGACCAGCAATATCGCGAAGCGGATTTGGCCATAGACTTTTGCGAAGATGTTCCCGCTCTGCCAAAAACCGCAGTTCAGCATATATTAGATATTTTCGATAAAGCGGGTGCCGTGGCCAAATTGTCATCAATCCATGTTAATGGCTGGTTTGGTGATTATGATAAATTGTCAATGACCCGTAAATTTGCCAACGATATTCTTAAAATTGATATTGATGCAGACCGTGAAAATATTATTTTTGTTGGCGATAGTCCAAACGATGGACCAATGTTTGGGTTTTTCCCAAACTCTTGCGGTGTCGCCAATGTTCGTGATTTTGACCCTTCTACTTTTAATTTACCCACATTCGTTGCCCCATCAAAAGGTGGAGAAGGGTTTGTACAAATCGCGGATCGCATTCTTTCAACCGTGCCAAACCGTCCTGAACGGAGTGTTAAACATGACTGATTTAACTTATGACCTGGTAATTATTGGCGGCGGCATTAACGGGTGTGGAATTGCACGTGACGCGATTGGGCGAGGCATGTCGGTATATCTTTGTGAACAGGGTGATCTTGGGGGCGCAACGTCATCATCATCAACCAAATTATTACATGGTGGGTTACGCTATCTTGAGCATTACAAATTTAATTTAGTACGAGAGGCGTTGAAGGAGCGTGAAGTGTTGTGGGGTATTGCTCCGCATATCGTGCAACCAATGCGGTTTGTCTTGCCTTATAGTAAAGGTATGCGCCCAGCTTGGTTATTGCGCTTGGGCTTGTTTATCTATGATAACTTGGGTGGTCGAAAACTATTGCCTGGCACATCAAGGGTTGACCTCACGAAAAGCCCGATTGGCGAAGGGTTAAAGGATAACCTAAGCCTTGGTTATGAATATTCAGATTGTCGTGTCGAAGACAACCGTCTTGTCATTCTAAATGCACAGGACGCACAGGAACGCGGCGCAATTATTAAAACTCGCACACAATGTGTTCAGACCAGTGTCGACAAAGATGACCATTGGCATGTTGTAACCCGCAATCTAAACACAAATGAAGATACGACAATACGTGCCCGAATGTTGGTTAACGCCGCGGGCCCTTGGGCAAATAAAGTTGCTGATGAACTGGTAAAGTGCCCACCTCGTGGTAGCATCCGTCAAGTACAAGGATCACATATAGTTGCACCAAAAATCTATGATCATGATCGCTGCTTCATATTCCAAAACAAAGATGGTCGGATTGTATTTACCATTCCTTATGAAGATGATTTCACACTTATTGGCACAACAGATCAAGATTTTCAGGGGAACCTGCAAGAGGTCACAGCCTCCGAGGCTGAAATAAGCTATCTCTGCGAAGCCGTTAGTTTGTATTTTAAGCAACCCTTAACGCCCGATGATGTGGTCTGGTCGTTTGAAACGCTGGTGGCAAAGGGCTTGCCTTTTTACCGTTACTACTACAGCGCAATCGACAGCGGTGAAGCGCTCAGCAAGCATCGGGTCCGCTTTAACTTTAAAGAGTCTGGCAACCAAGAACTGCCGCTGATTACCGGACAACTACCGGTCCTGCCTAAGCATTACTGGGAGACACGAGACTTCTCCGCCACCACGCTAGACCCCCCGTTGGGCAGTGGCCCCTACCGCATTCAGAAGTTTGAAGCCGGCCGCTATATCGTGCAGGAACGGGTGACGGATTACTGGGGCGCACATCTGCCGGTTCGGCGCGGGA
>JABSRY010000336.1 GCA_013214985.1 Hyphomicrobiales bacterium | reverse complement strand
AGCAATATGAGCCGATGCAACCGCCAGTTTGGCTAAGGTTAGCTCGCCCGAAGCACTCACATTGGTAATAGCAATATTCGCCCGAGCAATTTCATCCTTATTATTTTTCTTCCAAATTTCAATGGCTTTAGCTTTGTCCTTATCTTGCGATAAGATCGAATGCACAATCCGTCTGTGGGTAGCCTGTAGCCCATCAATAGTACGGTTTATCGCTAACCGATCATAATGATCCTCCATACGCATTTTACGCGCGCTCGAAATAAGCCATTGAATGCCCATAAAATCACCAACCGAAAAGTACAATTTCGCAACATCTTTAAGGTTTGCATTGGCGCGTTCGGCAACCCGTACAATGTCAGAGGCATTATCAAGGTAACGTGTAGATGCCATTAAATCTGCAAATTTTATCGGCACCCCCGCCTCAATTAATTTGGCCGATTGATCTTTCACAAATTTTAAGCTTTCAGCGGGCAGATGTTCCGTAAAACTATCCATCAAACTCTGAATACTGCCTTTATAACGCTCAACAATTTTGGCTAAGTCTAATTCATCGTCACCCACGTAGCGTAAAAACCATAATGTTTGGCGGCGCAATAGGTTTTGCACTTTCAAATATAGCGTAATTTGCACGGCAGAATCGATTTTGTTATCTAATGCGTCTATTTGAGTATTCATCGATGCCATTTGGAAGCTATCATATGCCATCGCAAACGCGCTAGCAATCGCAGCGGGTTCCGCACCGGATTGATCCACTAAAGACCTAATAAATGCAGGGCCACCACGGTTAATCATCAAATTACACAATCTTGTCGCAATAATTTCACGGCGCAATTTGTGCCCTTCAATTTCTTCAACATAGTCCTCGCGCATGGTAGCGGGGAAGTAACGTAACAATTCCTTACCCAAATAAGCGTCATCCACCACATCAGATGCCAGCAATATTTCATATAATGAAATTTTCGCATAAGCCAGCAATACCGCAAGTTCAGGTCGGGTTAAACCCTTGCCATTTTGCTCACGTGCCGCCATTTCAATACTGCTGGGCAAAAACTCCAAATCGCGGTCAAGGTCGCCAATTTCTTCAAGCTTAAGCATTAGCCTTTCATAAAAGCCCATATCTTCTTTATTGCGTTCAATCGCTAAGGTTAAAGATAGTGTTTGCAAATAGTTATTACGCAATACAAGCTCTGCAACCTCATCAGTCATGCTGGCTAATAATTCATTACGGCTTTCATAGTTTAATCGGCCAGATTGTACAGCACGACCCAGCGCAATTTTAATATTCACTTCCATGTCCGAGCTGTTCACACCCGCGCTATTGTCAATAGCATCGGTGTTTACACGGCCACCGCGTTTGGCAAATTCAATCCGCGCATTATGCGTAATGCCCAAATTTGCGCCCTCGCCCAACACTTTAACATTAAGATCAGGTGCGGCAACACGAATGGCATCATTCGCACGGTCTCCTGCATCCGCATCACTTTCAGTGCTTGCGCGAATATAAGTACCAATACCGCCAAACCACAATAAATCAACATTGGCCACTAACAAAGCCTGCATAATTTCATTGGGGGTTGCATTGCTACCAGAAAGCTGGGTGATTTTTTTCATTTCATCACTAAGCGGAATAGATTTTAGAGAACGGCTAAATATACCACCGCCCTTAGAGATTAATTCTTTATTATATTCAACCCACGATGATCTGGGCATTTCGAATAAACGCTTACGTTCTGCAAAACTAATTGCTACGTCTGGGTTCGGGTCAATAAAAATATCCCGATGGTCAAAAGCCGCAATTAGCTTGATTTGCTCCGATAATAGCATGCCATTACCAAACACGTCGCCAGACATATCACCGACACCAATGACTTCAAACGGTGTCGTCTGAATATCATGATCCATTTCGCGGAAATGACGTTTAACAGCTTCCCAGCCACCGCGCGCCGTAATACCCATTTTTTTATGGTCATAGCCCACACTACCACCCGATGCAAACGCATCATCCAACCAAAAACCTTTATCTTGCGCTAAACCATTTGCAATATCTGAAAATGTTGCAGTGCCTTTATCAGCAGCAACCACCAAGTAAGGGTCGTCATTATCTAAACGAATAACATCTTTAGGGTAAATTACTTTTTCACCATCTAGATTGTCGGTAATGTCGAGTAAAGATCCAATAAATTGTTTATAACAAGCAATGCCTTCTGCCATAAATTCTTCACGCGTGCCGTTCACTGGCAAATGTTTGGGTACAAAACCACCTTTAGAGCCAACAGGCACAATCACCGCATTTTTAACTTGTTGCGCTTTAACCAAACCCAAAACTTCGACACGGAAATCTTCTAATCGATCCGACCAACGCAATCCACCACGGGCAATCTCACCGCCGCGCAAATGCACACCTTCAAAACGCGGCGAATAAACAAAAATCTCTGCAAAAGGCTTAGGGTCTGGTAAAATATCCACTTGCCTTGAGCGAATTTTCAACGAAATAGTTGGTTTCTCTAAACCGTCTTCACCCGTTTGATAAAAATTGGTTCTAATGGTTGAATGCATTACATTTAATATGGCTCTAATGATACGGTCTTCATCCAGACTAGACACATCATCTAAAGCTGCAATAATTTTATCGGCAAGTTCTTGTTGTTCTTCAAAATCATCTGCTGGGGTATCTAAGCCAAATTTAAGGTGAAATAGCTTAATAAAATCAAGCGTAATTTTGCCTTGTCTACGCAATGTATTCGAAATATAGCTTTGCGAAAACGATAAGTTAGATTGCTTCAAAAAACGCCCATAAGCACGCAACATAGCAACATTACGCCACGAAATACCATCACTCAAAATAAGCTTATTAAAGCCATCATCTTCAGCACGTTTATTCCAAATCGCTAAAAATGCTTCACGTAATAATTCGCCTCTATCTTTAATGTCAATATCAGAGCCATCAAAGCTAACCAATGCAATATCATGAATCCATATATTTTGCTTAACACCGTCTTCGTTGCGCATCACACAATAGGATCGCTCGTTAATGGCTCTAAAACCCATATTTTCGATAATCGGCATACGGTCGCTAAGCGCTATCGGTTCACCAAAGTGATAGAGTTTTAAAGACACTTCTTCATTATTGACTTCATTTCTTTCAACCAATTTAGCATCAATATCTTCTTTATTGCGCAATTTATCCATAACCACAATGTCATCAATTGCAATTTTAGGGCTAAAATTTTCACGATAAGCAGCACTAAAGCCATCACCATATTGGCTTAACAATGTGCGGGGCGCTATGCCTAATATATTGTCGTCCAGTTCATCAAAGAACAGGTCTTTCCAAGTTCTAATAATTTCGTGAACATCCGCTTCAACAATTTTGGGGTCATAATCTGGCAACGCAGACTCGTTACGCCCAATAATAAAATGTACCCGCGTCATCATCCCTTCAGGAAAGTATGGATAAACAGCCGATATACGGCCATCAAATCTTTCGGCAAAATAAGCGCCAATTTTTTGTCTAATTTCCGAATTATAATGGTCTCTGGCAACATAAACCAATATAGAAACAAACCGATCAAACTTATCTGGGCGAATAAATACCCGCGTTACAGGCCGTTCATCTAAGCGTTGAATAGCCGACGCAAATTTTAATAATAAATCGCTCTCAATTTGAAACAATTCATCACGTGGGTAGCTTTCTAATACATTAATAAGTGCTTTTGAGCTATGGCTGCCTGGTTGTAACCCAGAGCGTTTAACAACATGCTCAAGCTTACGGCGCAACAATGGAATATTAAGCGGTGAAG
>JABSRY010000335.1 GCA_013214985.1 Hyphomicrobiales bacterium | reverse complement strand
CAAAGGCGGCGATGTGCATTGCGGTCGGTGCGGTACATGCGTCGAGCGGCGCGAGGCATTTGAGATTGCAGGTTATGATGACCCAACACAATATGCAGATACCGAGTTTTGGAAATCAGCGATTAAGGTGGGTGCATAATGTTTACCATTAGCAAAGAATTCCACTTTTCAGCGGCACATAGACTGCTGACCTTGGCCGAAGATCACCCATGTTTTAGGCTGCACGGCCATAATTATGTAGTAACGGTAGAGCTTAAATCATCACGCTTAACCGATGATGGTTTTGTTATGGATTTTCGTGATTTAGCACCTCTAAAAGCCTATATTGACGATAAATTCGACCATCAATATCTAAACGATGTTTTTAACGATTTGCCAACCACTTCCGAGCATTTAGCCAAACATTTTTATGATTGGGCAAAAGCCAAATGGCCACAAGTTAGTGCTGTGCGCGTTGCCGAAACGGCTAAATCATGGGCGGAATATAGGCCATGACCATAGTCGCTCGCCCCGATATAGAGATCGCCAAAAGCAAAACCATGCGCGTGGTCGAAATTTTTGGCCCGACCATTCAGGGTGAGGGCGCATATGTGGGCCGTCCAACGGTGTTTATACGTTTTGGTGGGTGCGATTATCGCTGCCTTTGGTGCGATAGCATGCATGCTGTCGGCCAACAATATAGCCATAATTGGGCAAAAAAAACCGCACAAGATATTTTGGATGATGTGGCAGCACTCACCAATGGCAAGCCTATTCTAATTACCATTTCGGGCGGCAACCCAGCCATTCAACAGCTTGAAGAATTGCTCACATTAGGCAAAGCCAAAGGCCATGTCTTTTCGATGGAAACGCAAGGCTCAGTTTCTAAAGCTTGGTTCAGTTTGCTAGATCAACTGACCTTAAGCCCCAAACCCCCTTCATCTGGGGAGGTTACCGATTGGTCAAAATTAGATAATTGCATCAAAGCAGGTGCAACTACCGATATGTCGCTAAAAGTTGTGGTGTTTGATAGGGACGATTATGCTTATGCGCAAGATGTCGCAAAACGCTACCCAAATCTACCATTATTTTTATCCATCGGTAACGATGATACAGACCCAAATTCAAATGTCGATAAAGAAGCATTATACGCCAAAACACGCCAGTTAATCGACTGGGTAAATGCAGACCAGTGGTATAATGTGACCATCTTGCCGCAATTGCATGTGTTATTATGGGGTAACCAACTCGGAGTTTAAAATGACCAAAGATATATATAAAGATCTAAAAAACCTAGGCAGTGTTTCTAAATTGCCAACAGACCCCGAAGCCGATATTTTAGAGCGCGTGCAAAACCCGCAAGATGTCGATTATATGGTACGCTTCACCGCACCAGAATTTACCTCACTTTGCCCAATGACTGGCGCACCAGATTTTGCACATTTGGTCATCGATTACATCCCAGGCGATTGGTTGGTCGAAAGCAAAAGCCTAAAATTATATTTGGGTGCGTTCCGTAACCATGGTGCTTTTCATGAAGATTGCACAGTGAGTATAGCCCGCAAATTGGCCGATTTGTTAGATCCAAAATGGTTGCGTATTGGCGGATATTGGTACCCACGTGGCGGTATTCCAATCGACGTATTTTACCAAACGGGTGAAATTCCAAAAGGCGTTTGGGTTCAAGATCAAAATGTTCCATCATATCGTGGCCGTGGTTGAAAATTAAATTTAAATATCGAGATTGTTTATGAATTACCAAGCAATTTTAGAAAATATCCAAGAGGCAATGGCACCTGAATTTGGTAAAGGGCGTGTTGCGGATTATATTCCTGCACTGGCAAATGTCTCGCCCAACAAGTTTGGCATGGCCATTCAGCTGATCGATGGCACTCAGTTTAAAATAGGTGATGCTAACGAGAATTTTTCTATTCAGAGCATTTCAAAATTATTTATGCTGCAATTGGTCATGCGTAATGTGGGGGATATGATTTGGACAAAAGTGGGTAAAGAGCCTTCGGGCGATGCTTTCAACTCCATGGTTTTGCTTGAAAATGAAAAAGGCTTTCCGCGCAACCCGTTTATCAATGCAGGCGCAATCGTAACAACCGACATGCTGATGAGCAATTCCAAAAATGCGGCCGATCAGTTTAAAAATTATATGCGTCTAATTTCGAACAACCCATCCGTTGATTTTGATATGGATGTCGCAAAATCTGAGCTAGGTACCGCACATGTTAATTTTGCCTTGGCACATTTTATGAAAAGCCACGGGGTGATAAACAATCCAATAGATGCGTTAATAGATATCTATTGCAAACAATGTTCAATGTCGATGAATTGTGTTGATCTAGCCACCGCATCCCTTGCACTCGCAAATAAAGGCTATTCAGCCATTTGTAACGACAGTGTTTTGTCAGAACGTAATGTAAAACGCATCAATGCGGTTATGCTTACCTGCGGCACTTACGATAGTGTCGGCAGCTTTGCCTATAGAGTTGGCTTGCCGACCAAAAGTGGGGTCGGCGGCGGTATCGTTGCCATCGTGCCTAATGTGATGGCAATCAGCGTCTGGTCACCTGAGTTAGATAGATTTGGCAACTCCTATGTTGGCACAGCAGCACTCGAAATGTTCACCACCATTACCAAATTATCTATATTCTAACCTATGAACATGTGTCTAAGTGCGGTAAACCTCAAAGTCCAAATCTTCGACCTTAATTTTATGTATCAAATAACCCATGCCAAATATTATAAGAAATTGAAAATAGACACTCATTAAAATTGGTTCCCAAATATCTAGGCCATACTCCCTTACGCTGTTAATTATAATGTAGAATAGGCTCATCATAATACTGGTTATTATCAATACATAAGCATTACTTTTAATGATTTGAATTTTATCCTTATCTGTTTGAAATGGGTCTAACTTCCAGCCTTTTATATATCTATAAATCATAAAGCCAAAACCAATATTTATTGCGGTCGATACGATCAACGTAATCCATACCCCCATATCCCAAACTTGGTCAAATCCCTCATAATAAGAGAAACTAATAATGTGTGCAAAATATAATATAATGGCGGTAAAAAACAATATTGGTGAAACAAAATCAAATAGGTTTCTAGGTGTTAAATCTGCACTGCGTTTAGAAACTATTTTAGTGGTTTTAATATGCTTATAATGCTTATAATGCCTATATTGAAATATTTCTAATAAACCATGCGGTATGAATTGTAAGAATAAGTAAATAACTACAAATATTTCAGCACCTCCTTTTTCATCCAGTTTAAAATTATTCAATATGGCGGTGACTAATATTAATACGCCAATTATTGCAATTGCATGGTTCATAATTTTAAATATATTCAACCGTGCTCGCGTGGTTTTTTCTGGGTTAACATATATTTCTGTCGGGTAGAATTTTAGATAATCTGCAACGGGGTAATGCGCCAAAATATAATTAACCCGATAGATTATTTTATTGGGATAATAAAAGGATAATAAAAATATTTGCCCCAAACATATAATGTAGAATATTACTTCTATATAAGTCATTTAATTTCTTTCTTAATTTTTCATTGCATTGCTAAATGCAATACGAATTTCACTATCGGTTGCGCCTGCATTTCGGCAGATAATTATTAAATCGTTAATTTGGCTATTCACCCAAGCATTGAAGTCTATTTGACTATTGGCAATGGCGTCTGGGTGTATGAATATGCCTCTATAGCCTTTGGTCTGAATAACGTTTGAGGTAGTCCCCAATAATGAGACAGTGACTTAAGCTACAAATTTTGCTTGACTGGTCTATAACCAGACGAGGAAA
>JABSRY010000334.1 GCA_013214985.1 Hyphomicrobiales bacterium | reverse complement strand
TGTTTTGTCCAATTTAGGGCATCTAAATAATCTTCAACCGCAAGCATTGATGGTGTGTTAATTGTCGCGCCTTTAAAGATGCCTTCGATTAACTTGCCGCCTTTAGTAAGGCGAAATATTTTTGGTAAAGGCCATGCTGGTGTGTATGACTCTAAACGCTCAACCGCGCGGGGACTTAAAATAATCATGCCATGACCACCCTCGCCACCTAAAACTTTTTGCCAGCTATAAGTCGTTACGTCTAATTTTTCCCACGGTAAATCATTGGCAAACACTGCGCTTGTTGCATCGCAGAATGTCAAACCCTTGCGGTCATTGGCAATCCAATCACCATTTGGCACACGAACGCCAGAGGTTGTGCCGTTCCAAGTGAACACCACATCATTATCAAAATTAACTTTGTTAAGATTTGGCAATTTGCCATAATCAGCTTCATGTTTAGTGACATTATCTAACTTTAATTGTTTAACAACGTCAGACACCCAACCAGCGCCAAAGCTTTCCCACGCGAGCATATCAACACCGCGCGCGCCAAGCATAGACCATAGAGCCATTTCAACCGCGCCCGTATCTGAACCCGGTACGATGCCAATTTTATAATCGGCAGGAATTTCAAGAATTTCTCGAGTAAGGTCTATGGCTAAAGCAAGTTTGGCTTTGCCTTCTTTAGAACGGTGAGACCGACCTAAAGACGCATCTTTGAGCGCATCGAGCGACCAATTTGGGCGTTTTGAACATGGACCAGAAGAAAAATGCGTATTTTCCGGACGCAAAGCCGGCTTATTAATAACAGTCATGTGTTATCCTCACAGATAAAAGCCTCTCGTTGGGGAGAGGTGTCCCACCTGACTTAATATGCCTCAACCAATAGTTTGTCAATATAATTGTTCAAACACGCAATTATTGCGAACTATATTGCACGAGTTGCCTTCATAAACAAAAAAGAGCACCAACGGGCGCTCTTTAAATGGTTTAATTATTAACTTACGTTAGAAACGATATCTAGCGCCTAGTTTAATTTCATGTGAGATAATATCTGGATATTCCAATCTTTCGGTAATCAATGATGAACCTGTGCCAGATGTGCCCATACCAGAGTTTATTACCAATGTACCTGCCGCCGCATTAACCGCTGCTGCATTAATAATTTTACTTAAAGTTGCCGTGCCGCCCTTTACATTTGTATAGCGATACCCGGCATCCAAAATAATGTTATTGCTAACTTGTATTGAGGCCCCCACCATAGCAGCGCCTGCAAAGGTAAAGCCTTTTCTGAATTCTAAACCACCTGTTGTTGTGGTACCAGCTTGAATATAGTCCGTCATAAATGATGTTTCTGCGTTATAAGCACCAACACCCAAGCCCAGATACGGCGAAATCGGCATACCTAAATCAAAGTCATAATAGCCCGACATCATAGCGCCAATTTGTTTGGTCTTTGCTCTTACATTAACTGTAACAGTGCCGATGGTATTAGAAAAACCATAATTTTGATGGTCTTTATATTCGCCTGATATTTCGGCACGTATATTTTTAAATTTATAGCCCGCATTTACTGACGCTGTATAATGCTTTCCGGCTACGGGATAGCCCAGTATAGCGTTGTTAAACACACCAGGGTTGGTTACAATTGGTATAATTCTAATTAGGCTTTTTGAGGGTGCATGGGCATAACCTGCGCTAAAACCAAAATACCCGCCTTCACAATAACAATCATTTGATGCACTTTTACGAAGTTCAACAGTCGGATAATTTTTATTATTTTCTAATAGGCTTTCTTCATATATTTTATCGGCTTCTGTTAATGAAGAATGATCTGCGTCCGATGTTTTCAACGCATCACCAGCAAGAACTGAAGTCGCCCCAACGGCCGTTAGGAACATTGCACTTAAAAATTTTAATAAAGTATGATTTTTTACAAACATTTAGTTTACCCTTAACAATATTTTCTCTGTAAATCTGTAGCACCACAATTATTGCAGAGCATTTCTTGACTAAATTTGTAAACAATCATAGTTAAAATAACCTTACCATCAGTAAGTTATTAACCATTAGTCGCAAAAAAATGGGCTATTCCACATTTAAGAAATAACCCATTTAATGACTAACAATTTAAAATATTTATTCAATAGCCGCAATAATATCATCGACCACTTGCTCTGTAAGCGCCGCATCACTACCTTCAGCCATAACTCGAATAACGGGTTCTGTGCCCGATTTTCTAATGAGCACACGACCCGTACCGCTTAAACGGGCTTTACCATCTTCAATGGCCTGTTGCACAATTTTACTGGCAAGTGGATCATCCCCAGACGCATCATAACGGATGTTTTTTAATATTTGTGGTACGGGTTCAAACCGTTTGCATAAGTCGCTAGCACGCATATCGCGCTCAACCATAAATGAGATGATTTGAATAGCAGCCATTAGGCCATCACCTGTTGTATTATGGTCAGACAAAATAATATGACCCGATTGCTCTCCGCCCATATTATAGCCATGCTCGCGCATATATTCTAACACATAACGGTCACCAACATCAGTTCTTATCAGCTCCAACCCTAAGTCGTTAACAAAGTTTTCTAAACCTAAATTAGACATAACGGTCGAAACGATGCCGTTTTTTTGTAATAAATTTTTCTCTTTAAAGTTTTCGGCAATGACCGCCATTAGCTGATCACCATCAACCAATTTACCATTTTCATCGACCACAATAATTCTATCGGCATCACCATCAAGTGCGATACCAATATCGGCACCTTCGGCAAGTACTGTTTCTTGCAACAACTCTGGTGAGGTCGAACCGCAACCATCATTAATGTTAAAGCCATTTGGCTTGTTGCCAATTTCAATGACATCTGCACCAAGCTCCCACAAAGCAGGTGGTGCAACTTTATAGGCAGCGCCATTTGCGCTATCCACAACCACTTTTAAATTATCAAATCTAATTCTAGGGCTAATAGTGCGTTTTACAAATTCGATATACCGAGCATGTGCACTGTTTATGCGCCGAGCACGACCAAGTTTAACGGGTTCAACCAAAATAGAATCGCTAAATGGCTCATCCATTAACGACTCAATCTTTAATTCGGTTTTATCGCTTAATTTATAACCATCTGGGCCAAATAATTTAATACCATTATCATGAAACGGGTTATGCGATGCTGAGATCATAACCCCGACATCTGCTCGCAACGAGCGGGTTAACATAGCAACCGCAGGGGTTGGGGTTGGCCCTAGTAAAAAAACATCCATCCCCACAGACGTAAAGCCAGCAACCAGCGCATTTTCAATCATATAGCCCGAAATACGCGTATCTTTGCCAATAACCACACGGTGCCGATGGTTACCATTAACAAATACACGCCCCGTGGCCATGCCAAATTTTAACGCCATTTCTGCGGTGATTGGGTGTTTATTAACCAAACCACGCATACCATCTGTACCAAAATATTTTCTTTTCATTAAAACGCCCCGTAAAAATTACTTAAAATAACATTCCCCAATTCAATTAAATTAGTTTTGAATTGCGGTATTAATAAGATTTTGATCAATCGACTCTACCACATCATGCATCCTGTGCATTTGTATACCTGCGTTAGCAACAAAATTTGCAACTGCCAATGACCCACCTAGCCTGTTTAATGCATCTTGCTCAAAAGTAATTTGCCCAATAAATGCCTTTCGAGATGCACCTATTAATATTCCTACACCAAGTGAATGAAAAATGCTCGCATTTTTTAGTACTAGTAAATTATGTGTAAATGTTTTGCCAAAGCCTATACCTGTATCCACCATAATATTGCCAATAACTAA
>JABSRY010000333.1:2248-3830 GCA_013214985.1 Hyphomicrobiales bacterium | reverse complement strand
TATCATCGTCGAAAATTTGAGTGCCGACGGGTACTTTTAGGATAACATCGGCACCTTTAGCGCCGTTCATATCGCGCCCAGAACCGTGAATGCCTGTTTTGGCTTTGAAATGCTGTTGGAAGCGGTAATCAATTAGCGTGTTTAGACCATCGACACATCTAACGATAACATGGCCACCGCGGCCGCCATCACCGCCATCTGGCCCGCCAAATTCAATATATTTTTCGCGGCGGAACGAAACGCAACCGGCGCCGCCTGCGCCTGATTTTACAAAAATATGTGCTTGATCTAGAAACTTCATGATGTTTGGCCAATTTAAAATAATTCAAGCCCATCTCTAGCCTTTTATGGGGCTTATTGTCTAGGATTAAATTTGTATACAAAGTGGAAAATAGTGAAATTAACCTTTCACTAAGGCTATTTGGTAAAATTTCTACTAAAGTTTAGTTAAATGCAACATAATGCGCCTACAGATAAATATGGGGATTTATTTTTTCAGTAATATGATTTTGATGAGGCAATTATCATGGATGAAATATATAGGAAAATTAAGGATATTTGTTTGGTGATTATGCTGTCAATGGGCATGACACTTACACTTACACCGATAGCCAATGCAGATTTGCTTGGCACAAGATTAGCTTTGACTGGAGGAACGCTTGGGGTTGGCGTGGATTTTAGCCTAGAGGTGCTAAATACTTTTGCGGTTAGAGCATCGGCGCAGAGCGGCTCACTTAGCCATGATGTAAGCTATAATGGTACGGATTATAAAGGTGATTTAAGTTTGCAAACCTTGGGGTTGCAGGGCGATTTTTTACCATTTGGCGGCGGTATATTCGCGTCTGTTGGGGCGTTTTATAATATGAATAAGCTAAAACTAACCACCGAAACAGTGCGGCAGGTAACCCAAGGTGGAAACACTTATAATATGACAATTACGACAAGCAGTAATGTTAGCTTTCAGGAAATTTCGCCTTATGTAGGTGGTGGAATTAGGCTTGGGATATTAGGGCTTGTTGATTTTTCGGTCGAAGGGGGCGTTATGAACCATGGTGTGCCGATGGTATCGACGGAATTAACCCAAATTAATGACGCACCTGCGGGCATTTCTAACACACTTACCATTCCGAACGATGTTCAAAATGAATTAATCAACAATGTAAGGACAAGTGTTGAAAAGTTTACCCTATATCCAGTAATAAAGATTGCAGGATCGATAAAGTTCTGATTAAATGCATGAATAAAGTTTAAGAGGGAGAAGGTGACGCTTAAGGATCATATAAGATCTGCGTCACCTTTAAATTTTTGTAGATTATTGATTTTTTGTTTTAAGTCAAAATGGCATCAATTGTCTGGATAATGATGCCACTCTTATAATAGTATTACCTAAATGTTTATTGCGCTGCCTTTAAAGAGGTTTGCTTTTTTTCTTGCCACATCTGGCGGGTTAGAAAATACTTGTCTAGGCTATGTGTTTTACCGTGGCTATGAAATTGGCGCTCGGTGCGGCCAAGGTAAACCATATTGCAAACGCTAATGACATTGCGTGGGCGCTCGTTTTCTATACGGCAAGAGCAATAGA
>JABSRY010000333.1:0-2238 GCA_013214985.1 Hyphomicrobiales bacterium | reverse complement strand
TAATTAAGAAATTCAAATGCATAGGTTAGAATAGCCTCGACAGACTCGGCGCTATACCGTTGCTCCCAATATTCTTCACCGAGCCAAAAGCCTACTTCGGGCTCTTCTGGTGACCAGCGAGGGCCAACACCTACTGTACCGATTAGTAGATTTTTATCTGATTTTAGACAAATGCCAAAAACATGCATTTCAGTTGTTTCGCAACGATTTAGAAACGCTTCTGCGTGGGCATGGGTATATGGATGTGGCATTGATCCTAGAAGATATGTAATATTGGGGTTGTTAGCAAGGGATACAATTCTATCTGCATCCTTTACAGTTAGAGGTCTTAAATGAAGCCTCTCCGTCTCTAATATCTCTGGCAAGATTGCCTCTTCGATTCTATTTGTCATAATTTGTCTCCAGACTTTTATATTTGGTGGCTCGAAGCCTATAATTGGTTTTAAAAACCAAAAAAAACGGGTTATAAAAATATAACCCGTTTTTCAAATTTGGAGTTTAGCTCCATCGGGTTAATTTTTACCGACGAAACTTATTCTCATATTTCGTCTTTACTCGGCAGCTTGTGCCATTGGTGCAACATGTACGAAGGTGCGCTTGTTGCGCCCCTTAGTAAAGAATACATTGCCTTCAATGAGTGCAAAAATTGTATGATCTTTACCGATACCAACATTAGTGCCAGGGTGCCACTTTGTGCCACGTTGACGTAGAATAATGTTGCCAGGAATTACAAGTTCCCCACCGAATTTTTTAACACCGAGGCGGCGACCAGCTGAGTCGCGACCGTTACGGGATGAACCGCCAGCTTTTTTATGTGCCATGATTTAGTCTCCTATTGTAACAGTCTTACTTAGTAAGTTCTTTAATTTCAGTTGCCCAAACATCTACAGGTAAATCACCTTTGAATGTATAAACTTTATCTAATTTAACAGCATCTTCTGCAGTGATTTGAGCCATTTGAGAATAATGGAAAATACCAATATCATTTAGCTTCTTTTCACCAACTTTACCAATTGCTGATAATTTAGTTAGGTTATCTTTTTTGCCGTTAGGTGCTGACAATAGTTCAACTGTTAGACCTAAGCTTGATGCATCTATTGCTACTGATTCTGCTTTTGGAGCAGCTGCTTTTTTAGGAGCAGTTTTTGGTACTTTTGCACCACCAGTTAAGATGTCTAGGATACGCAACACAGTTTTATGTTGACGATGACCTGCTTTACGACGGTAGTTTTGACGACGTTTCTTTTTGAAAACGATAACTTTTTTGTCACGCTTTTGTTCAAGAACTTCACAAGCTACTGATGCACCTTCTATAGCTGGAGCACCAACTTCAGTTTTGTCACCACCTAGCATTAGAACATCATCAATTGTGATGATGTCACCAGCTTCTGCTTCAAGTTTTTCAACTTTAAGAATGTCGTCTTTAGCGACTTTATATTGTTTTCCGCCTGTGCGAATTACTGCAAACATATTGCTCGATCTCTTTTGTTATATTTACCTTAAAAGATAAAATTATTAAAAACTTCACTCTATCATTGTGGGGGATCTGCAACATTAAAACTCGGCTAACCGTTGAATTAACATAACCCACAACAAGTAGATAAGGCAAAATAACGCCCTTTGAATTGCTGCAATATACGCTTTTGGCGAGGTGAGTCAAGTAATCTGGTTGAAATATAAACGGTTTTTTACTCTAATGCTTGATCTAATATTAAGATTGGCTTTGTTGGGTTAAAACTATGTTAATAATTAATGGAAGATGTGAAACGACTATAACATTGTTTTATGGGTATGTTGCTGATTAGGGATGTGAGGAATGAAATTAAATTTTGGGTTTACTAAAATAATTCTTATATTGATTGGTTCTTTGTTGAACATTTTGCAGGGCTTTACAAGTGATAAGCAGTTGATAATGCTAACAAACGCGAATATTTATGCAAATGAAAATGCGAGTATTATTGTTATTGATGATGGAAAAATTAAATTTATTGGGAACAAGATTGGGGCAGCAAAATATGTTGCTTTGTCCCCACTAATTTGGGATATGCGGAATTCTTATGTATCTCCTGGTTTTATAGATAATCATAACCATGTGTTTGAAGCTGCATCTGAAATTGGGGCGGATTGTGAATTGGGCAAATATGCTAATTTACTTGAGCAGATAGATTTTTTAGAGGCATGTAAGGTTAATGCATTGCCTAACCAGTGGGTTATTGGTTAGGGAATGCATTAACCTTA
>JABSRY010000332.1 GCA_013214985.1 Hyphomicrobiales bacterium | reverse complement strand
GGAGGTTTGTTATGGCTGAAGGTGATGATGGCGAAAAAACCGAAGAACCCACTCAGAAGAAGTTAGAAGATGCTTTTAAAAAAGGTGACATTGCTAAAAGCCAAGAAATTAATATATTTTTTGGTCTAATTGCTGCGACACTTGGCGTGACTTCGATGTCGAGCATGATTAGCATTGATGTTATGGTTTTATTACGCCGCTTCATTGCTATACCGCATGACATATTGGTTGATGAAGCTAGTATGATGTCGTTAACTAAGCAAATTTTTGCGGGGGCGGGTGCTATTATGGCCTTGCCGCTATTATTGTTTATGGTGGCTGGTGTTGCGGGCAATTTAGTACAACATAAGCCTTTACTTACCACTGAAAAAATAAAACCTAAGCTTAATAAAATATCACTATTTGCGGGTGCAAAACGGCTATTTTCTAGCCAATCTGTTGTTAATTTTTTGAAAGGTTTGTTCAAATTAGTTGTTATTTCTGCAGTAATTATTTGGGTGGTTTGGCCTGATAGAGAAATGTTACCAATGCTTGTGCATATGGAAATGAAGCAATTGCTTGTTCTAATTTGGGATATGGTGATAAAAATATTTATTGTGTCTGTGCTTGCGATGGCGCCTATCGCGCTGGGTGATTATCTTTTTCAGAAACAAACTTGGCTGAAAAAGCAGCGGATGAGCTTTAAAGAAATTAAAGATGAATATAAGCAAATGGAAGGTGACCCTCTTATTAAGGGTAAAATTCGCCAATTGCGGATGGAAAAAGCCCGTGGCAGGATGATGTCTGAAGTACCCAAAGCCGCTGTGGTTATTACCAACCCAACCCATTATGCGGTTGCGCTTAAATATGATGACGGTATGCCTGTGCCAATATGCATTGCAAAAGGAGTTGATAATGTTGCGCTGCGCATTCGAGAAGTAGCAAAAGAACATAATATTACGATTGTTGAAAACCCACCTTTGGCAAGAGCACTTTATGCAAGTATTGAGCTTGAAGATGAAGTGCCTGCGGAACATTTTAAAGCCGTTGCACAAGTTATCGGTTATGTTATGCGTTTAAAGAATAAGATGCAATAATGCGGTTGATTCGACAAATCCGATAAATATTAATGAATTTGATAATGGTGATATTCTATGAATAAAGCAGACTTAACAAATATAGATATGCCTAATTATGAGCGGCTTGTTGAGCAGTCAATGAGTTTTAAAAAACGCGGTTGGGCATTTGTAATATTTATTGTTTTACTTAGTATAATTGCAGTTTTGGCAACGGTCTATTTTAATGTGAAATTTGATTTCATGTTCAATATTATACTCACCTTTACGAGCGTATTTGGATTAATTTGGTTTGCTTTATATATTGCTGGCTATACCAGGTTTGGCTCTGATGATGTGGCTATTCCCAATTTTGCTGGTATTGCTGATGGATTGAAAGATGCTATTGTAATTACCGCCAATAATGGTTTGGTTGTGTATTCTAATGACGCCTATATTCGACTTGCAAGAATTATGGAAGCGGTTGAAAGTAGTGGGAAAAATGCGCCTGAAATTACATTTTCGGGCGACCCTGTGATTAGTGCGGAATTGTTTAAATTAGCAAATGCTGCAAAAAAAGGTTTAGACCATTATACAGAAATTCGTTTAAAATCTGCCGCTAATCACAGCACGGGTAAATCGCTTTGGGTTTCTATTCAAGTTACTAAGATTGTATCTGGCAACTTTAAGGGTGGAGCATTATGGCAAATTCAGGATATCTCGGGCAGATCTGACCGTCAGGAAATGATGATTAACAAGCTGAAACAGACGATTGATTACCTTGAAGATGCACCTGTTGGCTTTTTATCGACCAAGCCTGATGGTGAAATTACCTTTATGAACAGCACTTTAGCGCAATGGCTTGGCGGCAAAACGGGGAGTGATTTTGAAAAGAAAAAAATTAACCGCGTGGTTGGTGACAATGGTGCGATGATATTGAACTATAAAAGCCAAAACTTTGAAAAAAGTGATAATATTAATGTAGATCAAACCAGTTATGTTGACTTTTTTAAGACAGATGGAGAGAGTTTTCCAGTTAAAATTATTCATCGGGTTAAAGTTGAACAGGGTGATGTTAAGAAAATTAGTTCCTTTATTTTGCCAGAAAGTAGTGCTGACGACAAATTGGCCGATGTAAATGCTGATATACTATTTTCTAGATTTTTTAATTATTCGCCATTGGGCATGGCAGCGTTAGATAAGAATGGCGTTGTTTTATCTGCTAACCCTTCGTTTAGAGATATGTTTTCTGGCCAAAAAGTTGCTAGTAATTCTTTGACTAATTTGGTTTCTGATAGTAGCAAAAAATCGATTGAACGGGCTATTGAGCAAGCTTTAGTTGGTAAAATTGAGGCGGTTCCTATTGATTATTCTAGCGGTAAGGACGAGCGGCACAGTGGGCAGCTATATTTTAACCGCGTAAGAGCGGGGCTTGGTGGTGTTGATGGGGATGAAGAGAATATTCAACTTATTGCTTATGTTTTTGATACAACTCAGCAACGTACATTGGAAGCGCAATTTGCTCAGGGGCAAAAAATGCAAGCGATTGGCCAATTGGCGGGTGGTATTGCACATGATTTTAATAATGTTTTGACCGCAATATTGGGTAATTGTGAATTATTGCTTTCTGAAATCAAATCATCTGACCCATCATTTGCGGATTTAATGGGCATCAAAAATAACACCAATAGAGCAGCGAGCTTGGTTGGGCAGATATTGGCATTTTCTCGCCAACAAACCATGCGGCCGACATTGGTTATTTTATCGGATTTACTGGCAGATATGAGTGTTTTATTTACACCACTTAAGGGGAAAAATGTAAATATTGAACTTTATCATGCACGCGATCTTGGGCTTGTAAAAGTTGATAAAAATCAGTTAGAACAAGTGATGGTTAACCTTGTGGTTAATGCTGGTCATGCGATGCCTGATGGGGGTGATTTAAGTATTAAAACGAGCAATGTTTCGAGGCACGAAATAAGAGAGCTTGATAGAAAAGAAATAGAAATACAGGATTATGTAAAAATTTCAGTGTCTGATACTGGGACAGGTATGCCGCTTGAGGTACAGAAAAAGATTTTTGAACTTTATTACACCACTAAGGATATTGGCAAGGGGACTGGGCTAGGATTATCGACCGTTTATGGCATTATTAAGCAAACGGATGGCTATATATATGTAGATAGCGAAGTTGGAGAAGGCACGACATTTGATATCTATTTGCCACGTCAATATCCCAGTGAAGAAGAAATTAAAAAAATTACTAACCAATATCGAGTGAAAAAAGAAAAACTAAAAGATCTTTCAGGCAAGGGGACTATTTTGTTAGTTGATGACGAAGAAGGTGTGCGGAGTTTTGCGGTTAGAGCACTTCAAGCACGTGGTTATGACATGCTACAGGCTGAGAATGGTGCGGAGGCATTGGAGATATTAAACAATCATGATGGCGAGATTAATTTGATTATATCTGATGTGATGATGCCTGAAATGGATGGACCGACAATGTACAATAATTTACCAGAAAAATATAAAAAAATTACCACCATATTTATGTCGGGCTATGCAGAAGAAGTTTATAGAGATCAAATAGCTGAAAATGCCAAAATTGGCTTTTTATCTAAGCCTGTAGGCATTAAGAAGCTCGCAGAAACGGTGAAGTTATATATAGATAGTGACTGAATAATTAGCTGTGAACAAAATTAGAACATTTATATATTTACGTTGTAAAACAAATGGTTAACAATATTTGACATTTGAGAACAAATAGGGTACGTTGGTTGTAGTTAATCTCACAAAATCGGGTAAGGGAATA
>JABSRY010000331.1 GCA_013214985.1 Hyphomicrobiales bacterium | reverse complement strand
ACAATCACATCTTGGCGCTCAACAGCTGCTTTTTGGGCGGGGCTATCTTTAAATACTTTTACCACAAAAGCACCGCGGGCTTTATCCATGCCAATGCTTTCTGCTATATCATCCGATATATCGCGGATGCTAACACCCAACCAACCACGGCGTGTTTCGCCATATTCTTTAAGCTGTGCAATAACCGGTACAACAGTAGAAGCAGGAATAGAAAAGCCAATACCAACACTACCACCAGTAGGTGAAACAATTGCGGCATTAACACCAACTACTTTGCCATCTAGGTTAAATAATGGGCCACCACTATTGCCTTTATTGATGCTCGCATCGGTTTGGATGAAGTCATCATAAGGGCCAGACCTTAAATTACGATGGTTAGCAGAAACAATACCTGCACTAACCGATGAGCCGAAGCCAAATGGGTTACCAATTGTAACCACCCACGAGCCGACGCGTAATTCTTTATCATCGCCAAATTCTACAAATTTAAAATCATCATCACCTTCAATTTTTAGCAAGGCAATGTCTGTTTTTTTATCGGCGCCAACCACTTTGGCTTTATATTCTTCGCCATTATTTAGAATAACTGTAATTTCATCGGCACTGTTAATAACATGCTCATTGGTTACCACGTAACCATCATCTGAAATGACAAAACCCGAACCTAAAGAACCAACTTTACGTTGTGATTTTTTCTTACCTTTTCTATTTTTCTTCTCATTTTCTTCTTGGAATTTTTTTAGGCCTTTTTCATTAAAAAAGTCTTTGAAAAGTTCTTCAAAGGGTGAGCCTGGTTGTAATATTGGGGATTGAGAGCGGCTTGTCGAATCTATATATTGAGTAACTGAGATGTTCACTACTGCATCTAAATTTTCTTCAACCATATCTGCAATTGTATCGGGCCCTAAGCTGCTTGCTTGAGCGACGTTCATACTAAACACAGACATGAAAACTATAGATGCTACGGCAACATTTTTTGCTGATTTACTAGCAATATTTTGCCCTAATGTCGCAATTTGCGATGCGATATTCATAAAGGTATTCTCCTAATTCTAATTAAACCATGAAAAATAGTTCATGTTACCAATATGCCGTTAAATGGGGCATAAGTTAGGCTAAAATTTCACGATTTTGTGATTTTTGCATTTTGTATAAAAATATATGCAATTAGGCATAAAAAAAGCAAGGCAGAAGCCTTGCTTTTTTGTGATGTTTTACAATTTAGTTTTTGCTTTTATTAAAATAACTAAAGAAGTCTGAATCTGGTGATAATACCAATGAAGTATTTTCGCCAGCTAGGCCAGTTTCATAAGCTTGCATGGAGCGATAGAACCTAAAGAATTCAGGGTCACTGCCATATGCATCGGCAAAGATTTTATTCTTTTGCGCATCACCTTGACCCCGAAGGATTTCAGATTTTTCGCGGGCTTTCGCTTCAATAACCGTTGCTTCTTTTTCTGCTTTGGCGCGGATTTTTTTGGCTAATTGTGCACCACGAGCTCTATGCTCGGCAGCTTCTTGTTGGCGCTCAGTTTTCATACGGTTAAATACGCTTTCTGAGTTAGCTTCTGGTAAATCTGCACGGCGAATTTTTACATCCACAATAGTTACACCAAAATCATTTGATTCTGCGTTAGCTTGCTCTTGAATACGATCCATCAGCTCGGCACGTTTATTACGCACAACAGATACCAAACTTTCGCCGCCCATAACACGACGTACAGAAGAGTTTAGGATAGTGGCTAAACGTGTGTTTGCATTTAGAATACTACCACCCGATGATTGAACAAATTTAAGCGGGTCTGTAATACGGTAACGAGCAAAAGCATCTACAACCAAACGTTTTTGGTTTGCTGTAATCACTTCTTGTTCTGGGCTATCTAAAGATAATAAACGCTTATCGATGAAGAATACATCTTCATAAAACGGAATTTTAAAATATAGGCCAGGCTCTTGAATTGCACGGTCAAATTTACCAACTTGGAAAACAAGCACATGCTGAGTTTGATGCACAGTAAACGCAGATAGATAAGCGGTAAATGCTAAAAAACCAACAATAATAAGGGTAAGTTTACTTTTCATTATTTTTGTCCCTTCGTTGATTTGTTAAGTTCGTTTAATGGTAAATACGGAACAACACCATTGCCTTTACTATCCAAAATAATTTTATTGGTATTGGCATAAACTCTTTCTAGAGTTTCTAAGTAAATACGCTCGCGTGTTACTTCTGGTGCTTTTACATATTCGTTATAAATGCTTGTAAAACGGGCGGCTTTACCAGTTGCATCAGCAACTACCGATTCTTTATAAGCTTCGGCACGTTGAACAATTTGTTCAGAATTACCTAAAGCACGCGGAATAACTTGGTTACTGTAAGCATGTGCTTCGTTGATCATACGTTCTTGGTCGATACGGGCTGCTTGCACATCGTTAAACGCATCAATAACTTCGGCAGGTGCTTCAACTTTTTGAAGTTGAACCTGAGTAATTTCAATACCAGATTTATAACTATCCAATGAGGATTGCATTAATACAAACACAGCTTCTTCAGTTTTTTGGCGGGCTTGGGTTAAGATTGGTTGCAAGTTAGAGCGACCAACTACTTCACGAATAGCACTTTCGGCAATCATTTTAACAGTGACGCTTGGTTGCTGAACGTTAAACAGATAATCTGTAGCGCCATCGCTTTTAATACGCCAAAACACGGTAAAGTTTACATCTACAATGTTTTCGTCGCCTGTAAGCATGTGGCTTTCATTTTGGCCAGTACGTCTATTGGTACCAATACTAGTTTGACGAACGCTAAGTACGTTCGGTGTAAGCACTGTTTCAATTGGGTATGGTAAATGATAGTTGATGCCTGGCAATGAGGTTGACACTGCTTTACCAAAACGTAACACAACACCTTGCTCGGCGGGTGCAACTTGGTAGATGCCTGTTGCTAACCAACCAACAAAGGCAAGTGCAACAATGATCATGATACCTGTAGGGCCAAAACCACCTGGCAACACTTCTTTAAGCTTTGCTTGGCTTTGACGCAATAATTCGTCTAGCTCTGGTGGTGTATTGTTGTTACCACCTTTTGGCGGTTTGTTCCATGGTCCTTGATTCCTGGAGCCGCGATCGTTTGATCCCTTACCGCTTTTCCCCCATGGGTCTTTTCCGTCATTATCCCAAGGCATTTAAGATCCTTTCAATTGAGCATAAAAATGCTCTACTTGTTTAAAGTACAATTTCTATCTTTCGCTTATAAGCGAGGCGCTGTTGAAGAGCAAGCCTATTGCTCAAAATTTAGCCCTATTACCAATTGTCAGCATTAATTTATGGTAAAACATACTTAATGTAGACAATTTGTCATATATTAAATAATCATTACTTGCTTTATATCAAGACTTAAACCAATTATATTTTGTAATTAATGTGCTTATCAACTTTTTCGGATTTTCAAATGCCTGCTAACGACCCAGAATTTAAACTACCCAGCCGTGATGAGATTTTAAATATTTTACAGGATATTAAAAACCCATTCACCGAAGGGGCGCAAGAATCGATTGTGGATGCGGGGTTTATTACGGCGCCGCTATCTCGCTTAATTGATAACAAACCGCAAATTGGTTTAATTCTTGATATTAAAAGTAAGGATGAAGCGGCAGGTAAAGCGTTAGAAACTGCCATTGAAAAATTACTCATTGATAAAACGAGTGTTGAAATTGTGCAATTTTTAAAGCCCAAGGGCTTAAAAGGCAAAGCACATAATTTGATATTAAATAATGGCATTAAAAATATATCAGACCGCCCAAAAACGGGGCATACGCCGTTTGGTGGGGTGGGCGGTGTCGCAAAAAGCGATACGCTTAA
>JABSRY010000330.1 GCA_013214985.1 Hyphomicrobiales bacterium | reverse complement strand
GATGTTTTGGATAAAATTTTCCCAGACCAACCTGTGATAATAATGGAAGAAACCTCGCATTCTATGTGGGTGAATACGGCCGCTTTAAATGTGGCTCAAATTGATGTTAATAGTGTTTCCCCTGTCGGCGGGCTATATTTAAAAGACAATGAAACAGGTTTGCTAAACGGTATTTTGCTTGATAATGCAGGTGATATGGTGACGGAACTGGCATGGAATAATATTAAGAATAAAAAAAGTAATAGTTATGCAGGGCTAATGAATGGATTGGCCGATGTGGCGGCAAATGGTATTACCACCCTTGGGGATGGCCGTTTATATTGGAAGCGTGGTTGGTATGATGTTTGGCAAGATGCAGATAAAAATAACGCTTTAACCTCAAGAATATCGATACGGCCTTGGGTTTACCCAAATGATGATGTGAAAAGTCAGCTTGAATATTTTAGTAAGATTAAAACTAATGATTCTAATGGCAATCTAATTGTTGATCAGGTTAAGCTTTATAGCGATGGCATTTTAATAAATGCGACTGCAAAATTGCTATCGCCGTATGATTTTACTTATATAGTGGATGCGAATAGGGGCATTAATTACATCTCCCCAACAGCCATGAAAACTTGGCTGACAGCTTTGAATAAAATTGGCTATGGTGCGCATATTCATGCGATTGGCGATGGTGGGGTTTTTGAAACATTAAACGCAATTGAAGTGGCGCGGAACGCGGGTTCTAAGCAAAATTATAGCATAACCCATGTTGAAATGGTGCAGGATGCTGATGCTAGACGGTTTAAAGCCCTTAATGTAACGGCAGATTTTCAAGTAGGGTCGGATTATATTGCCCAATTAGACCATGAATGGGCGGAATTGTTTATAGGGGTTGAGCGATCTGAGCAGTTAATGCCACTTAATAAGCTATATAGAAGCGGTGCAAATGTAAGCCTTAGTAGTGATTGGAATGTGCATGATTTAAACCCATTGGTTGGCATTGCCAATAGTTTGAAAATGGCAAAACATGGTTTGCCCGATATTGAAGCAGCAATTGCGGCTTATACCATAAATGCTGCAAAAAGCCTCGGCTTAGACGGTATAACAGGCTCGATAGAGGTAGGAAAATCTGCAGATTTTGTGGTGCTAGATCGCGATATTACTAAATTACCAATAGATGAAATTGCAGAAACACATATTTTGATGACTATAATATAGAGGCGATATTGTTTATGATGCTGCGCAATAAGTTGATTTGTGGCCGTCATTATTTATCGCCGAAATAAACTGGATCATCGCCATGCAGCCAAACTATATATTTGCTGAATATGGTTTTGAATGTTGTCGAATCTATAAAGTTATTTAGCCAATTTTGAACTTTGGGGTAGGGCTGTTCATCCCACCATTGTCGGTTAGTATTGGCAAATTGGCGGATGAACGGGGCGATTGACATGTCTGCCAGAGTTTGAGCGTTGCCCATTAGGAATTTTGTATTGGATAACCTATCTTCTAGTTGTTGGATAAACTCTAATGCGGTGGTGCGGCTTTCTAAACCTAATGCAATGGCGTCTTTATCCTCATATCTGGTTGAATATTTATAGCGGTCTAAGTGGAATTTAAAATGGCTATCTTTGCTACCGTTGGTTTGTTGTATTAGTTTTAGCATGGCGTTAAGGTCGCCGCTTAATAGGGCATTCGGGTCATTTTGGTTTAATGCCCATAGCATAATGTCTAAGCTTTCATCGATAACTGTACCATTTGGTAGTAATAGAACTGGCACGGTGCCTTTTGGCGATATTTCTAGCATATGAGCGGGTTTATTGCGCAGCACAATTTCGCGTAGTTCGACTTTTATACCCGCATCGAGAATGCCAATACGCGCACGCATGGCATAGGGGCAACGTCTAAAACTGTAGAGAATGGGCAATGTTGTCATATTAGTTTTTTCATTTTATTAGTGGAATGATTTATTTTCTATCAACTTTGACTTTAATTTTTTGAAATGTTTATGTCAAAAAAAAATGGAATTTTTATTCTTGGTGTTTCAATAATCTAAGTTATTAGTGTTATTTAAATTTCAGAATCTTTGTGCCTATAATTTGAATTTGACTGTTTTGTAAATCTTGCACTAAACTTGCTTCGTTATCCGTAATTCTTACTTGAGTAGCAAGGCGAGAACCAAAGTAGGTAAAACCATCTATGTAGCTAATAATTAAAAATTCAGCGCCCTTCAGGCACCGATAATCTGATGATGGTTTTAATGGTTGTTTTGACTCGTTTTGACTAGTATTCCAAATCAAAGGAAGTTTACCTTTGAGCGTTCTTTTAACAGTGAAGCCATTACCTTGACAATCATTGGCGACACCAATAAAGGCGTTGTTGCTCATTTCTAACCATTCTTTTATTGTAATGGAAAGCCCAGAAGCGAGCTTTGGGTTTCTGACTAATTTTCTAACTGCTAGCAACCAAAGATCATCATCTACAATAATTTCTTCATACCCCCTGAGATCTTGATTCCCTAAAAATAATAGATATGTTTTACCGACCATAAATGAGGGACGTATCATGCAATCTGATCCAAGACCCGGCCTTGCTGCAAATTTATCCCAGAACAATAAGTTAGTATGGCCTTCAAAGTCGACGGCAACACCCTTATTACTATAATAATGTGCTGCTTTAGTTTCATCTGAGACAATGCGCCCTCTTGGTAATGATATATTTTTACCGACTTTACCTTTTATGACTTCCAGTACTTCAAACGTTGGTTTTGTTGAATTTTTTGTAAAAATTGCTTTGGCTAAAACAATATTATTTGTTCTTTTCACCAGCTCTATATGATGATCTCGTGAATGTGATCGTGGGATATCACAGGCAAAAACTAAATAGGGTGTTGAGATAAAAAATAGAAGAATAAAATGATATATTATTTTATTAATGTAACGCATGTATTGGCTTTCAGTTAATCGAGTTAGGTTCTTTATGCTAATAATTTTAAATATGACTTCTAATGGTTTCTTTAATTACAGGAACTAAAAACACACCATTTCTATGGGTGATGATTTTTATGAATCTCCATTTTTATTAGGAAATTTTTTAAATATTAAGTACGGACATTAAAAATGGAATCATAACAAAAATAATTATAAAAGATTAGTATGCAATTTACTATAATTAGTGTTTTATTTGCGACATAAGCTTTGGTACGGCTTTACTGCTGTGGTTGCCAAAGTTCAATTGGATTGCCCTCTGGATCATTTATACGAGCGAATGATCCAATTCCATCCATGGTTTGTTGGTTAATAATCTCTATTTTTGCTTGCTTTAGCTGCGATAGCATTGCATTTAAATTGCTTACTCGAAAATTAAACATGAACTGTCGATCGGCTGGAAAATAGTCAGTATCTTTATCAAAAGGCGCGAATATAGTGACGCCTTCTTTTGAAGTCCAAGGTGTCATTTCGACATTTTTGGGTGCAAGATTAATTCCTAGATGGGTTTCATACCATTCTGCTAATGCTTTGGGATCTTTAGCGCTAAAAAACAGACCACCTATGCCTTCTACTTTTTCCATAGTTATTCCTTTAATTTTTATGTTTTCGATCAATAACTATTCGGATAGTAGTTCGTCGCCGAGGCGTAATACGGCTTGGAGTAGGCCATCGGCATGTTCTTGATTTGACCTTGCGCCGATGAAGCATGGGCGTATCGCCAATTTGCCATTCACTTGAGTGGTGCTTGGTAAATAGATGTTTTCACGGGTTAGTCGCCGATGAAGCCGTTGGTTGAGTAGATCAAGATCGTTTACTTTATCATTGACATATAGCCTAACGCCTTTAAAATGATTACACTGATATAATGACCTATTCTGTTGAC